>NZ_JBSSCC010000020.1:0-55461 GCF_054059455.1 Thermostichus sp. MS-CIW-23
GCCTGAAATTCCGAAACTTAGCTGTCCTCTGGGGCCGCTAGGGATTGGGATAAAGCCCGCACCCTGCGCATAGCGCGGGTGTCGGGTAGTTTACTAGCCTTTTTATTGCTTCATGGAGTGGGGTGACGGCTTCGGTTTTGCGTGGGTATGTTGACCCTGCGCATACAGCGCGGGGCTTCTCGGCGGTTTAGCTAAAATAGGCTAGAGAGCAGCTGCAAGACTCCGCAGGGTTGCAAAGCAACACCCCAATGGGGAGATGCCCATCTTCTCATCACCAGAACAAACTCTACCCTGCATCCTTTGAGCGGGCCAACCCAACTGAAGCTGACAACTTGAGCGCATGAAAGCCGTAGTCATGAGTGTGCCCGGCGGGCCAGAGGTTCTGCAGCTCCGAGAAGTACCTGAGCCCCAAATTCGCGGCGAGCGGGAGCTGCGCATCCGTCTGAGGGCAGCCGGCGTCAACCCCATCGACACCAAACTGCGGCAACGGGGCACCTTCTATCCAGAGGAGATGCCCGCCATTTTGGGGTGTGACGGTGCCGGCGTTGTGGAAGCCGTGGGATCCGGAGTTAGGCACTTTACAGTGGGAGACGAGGTGTACTTCTGCCACGGGGGTCTGGGCAGGCAGGCGGGGAATTACGCCGAGCTGATCGTGGTGGACGAGCGTTTTGTGGCTCCCAAGCCCAGAACTCTGAGCTTTGCGGAGGCTGCTGCTGCCCCGCTGGTGCTGATCACCGCCTGGGAAGCGCTGTACGACCGGGGACGTCTCCAGGCCGGCCAAAGTGTGCTCATCCACGGGGGAGCGGGCGGAGTTGGCCATGTGGCCATTCAACTGGCCCGTCTACGGGGATCCAAAGTGGCCACCACCGTGAGCACCCCGGAAAAGGCGGAGTTTGTCCGTTCCCTAGGCGCCGGCTTGCCCATCTTCTACCGGCAGACAGACTTTGTGCGCGCCGTTTTGGACTGGACAGGGGGAGAGGGGGTAGATCTTGCCCTAGATACCTTGGGCGGCAAGCTATTGGAGCAGACCTTCCCCGCAGTGCGCGTGTACGGAGATATCGTCACCCTACTGGCCCCGGCCCCAGAGATCGACTGGCGGGTGGCTCGCGACCGCAACTTGCGGGTGGGATTTGAGCTGATGCTCACCCCGATGCTGAAAAGCCTGACCAACGCCCAACAAAATCAGGCGGAAATCCTCAGGCAATGTGCCCGCCTCATCGACCAAGGCCAACTGCGGATCCAGCTCAGCCACACCTTTCCTCTGGCCGAAGCGGCTGCCGCCCACCGGTTGCTGGAGCAGGGATCCGTTCTGGGCAAAATTGCCTTAACCATCCCCGAGTAGGCATGCTGGAGAAAGCCCGTTGAGGATCTGCCCATGGTTGCTCCTCTCACCCCCCACCTGCTGGAGAACGAGAGCTTCTACGAAAATGCCCTCTGCTGGCTAGGGCGACCCCAGACGGCCTATCGACTGTTGAGCGAAGCAGTTTTTCCTGCCATCTCCTCTTGGGTGCGGGGGGAGGTAGATAGCCACTCTTTTAACCACTGGCAACTGGAGGATGTGCGCACCTTTCTGTATCCGGTGGTGGCTCTGGGGGATCAAGAAACCCTTGTTCTCTCCAGTGAAGCCCTGCTCCTCTGCGGCATCGGCAACTATTACAACCCCTGTGACTTGGCCATTGTGGTGTTTGTGCAGCAGCCCCAAGAGCTGTTCAGCCAACTGATGCAGCGCATTCGCCGGGCCGAAGCCACTATCAGCCGCGGGCCAGACGTGCGCATGCTCTCGGAACAGGTAAACCTGGCCAAGCGCGGACAAGACTACATCAACACCAAATATCTGGTCTGGCCCTACGCTCTTTCCGGTGCTGCTCAAGATACGCTAATTCAGCAGGGGATCAGCCTCATCCGTCTTTCCCCCCAAGAAGCCGCCTTGCCCTTTAAGGAATAGGTGGAGGACAATCTGCTCTGTCGGCGGAAGATAGGGATCCCCGTCCAAGCCCTTTTTCCATCTCTATCGTTTTTCATGGTCGATACCCACCTGCCCCCCTTGATCCAAGCGATGCTGGATCCCGCCTTCTACCCTCATCCGGTACAGGATCCCATTCGGCTTATTCAAACCCACATTTCCTATATTCTGCTGACAGGCGACTATGCCTATAAAGTGAAAAAGCCTTTGGACTTTGGCTTTTTGAACTTCACCACCCTGGAGAGGCGGCGCCACTTTTGCCAAGAAGAGCTGCGCATGAACCAGCGCGGTGCTCCCGGCCTTTATCTGCAGGTGTTGCCCATTGTCCAGACCGATGGCCGATTTCAGCTCAACGGCAGCGGCGAGCCCATAGAATACGCTCTGCAAATGCGGCAATTTCCCCAAGAGCAACTGTTCAGCAACCTGTTTGAGCGGGGAGAGCTAACGCCGTCCTTGATGGAGGAGCTGGGGCGGGTGGTGGCGACGTTTCATGCCCAAACCGAGACCAACGACTACATCCGCAGCTTTGGCCGGCCAGAACGGGTGCGAGAAGCCTTTGACGAGAATTACGCCCAAACCCAGCGCTACGTCGGCGGCCCACAAACAGCTCAGCAATATCGAGAAACCCAAGCCTACACTGATCGCTTTTTTGCTGAGCGGCAGGAGCTGTTTCAACAAAGAATAGAACAAAACCGCATTCGTGAATGCCACGGAGACCTGCACCTAGGCAACATCTGTTTTTGGGAAGGGAAGATCCTGCTTTTTGATTGCATCGAGTTTAATGAAGCCTTCCGCTTTGTGGATGTCATGTACGACATATCCTATGGGGTGATGGATTTGGATGCCCGCCATCGCCCCGATCTGGGAAACGTCTATTTGAACACTTACCTGGAAGAAACCGGAGATTGGGAAGGGCTGAAGATCTTGCCTATTTACCTCAATCGGCAGGCCTACGTGCGGGCCAAGGTCGCCTCTTTTTTGCTGGAGGATCCCACTGCAGCAGAGGAAGCCAAGGCCACAGCCTTTAGCACCGCCGCCCGCTATTACCGTCTTGCCTGGGAATACACCCTCCCCAAGCGGGGGCAGTTGTTCCTGATGTCGGGATTGTCGGGATCCGGCAAAAGCACGGTAGCCCGCCACTTGGCCCGTCAGCGGGGAGCCATTCACATTCGCTCCGATGCGGTGCGCAAGCATTTGGCCGGGATCCCTCTGCGGCAACGGGGGGGGCCGGAGGTTTATACCCCGGAGATGACCGATAAAACCTACCGCCGCTTGGTGCAGTTGGGAGTAGAGCTGGCCCAGGAAGGCTACACCGTGATTCTGGACGCCAAGTTTGACCGGCAAGCCCTGCGGGGGATGGCCATTGAGCAGACCCAACGCCAAGGGATCCCACTGCGCATCCTCCACTGCTACGCCCCTGAACCTGTTTTGCGGGAGCGCCTGCAACGCCGCAGCCCAGCTCCTCAACCCCTCTTGGCCCCAGCCGGCTGCATCGATGGGGATCAGCAGCCCTCTGCCGACATTGCTGATGCCACCGCCGAGATGCTCTCCCAACAGCAGGCCCACTGGCAGGATTTTTCCGATTCGGAACGGCCTTTTTTAAAGGTTTTGGATACCAGCCAAGATTGGCAATCTCAACTTCAGCAGGTCTAGATCTCGACTCAAACTGCACAAACTCGAGAAAATTGCTATCAGCAAGATGGATTTTGCCGTTTCTGGGTTAGAGAATGGCAGCAGCTTTTTTGGGCAGGGATCCCTTTCCAAAGTAGAGGTCAAAATTGGGTCTAAAGCTCTGTCCTATCGCTACGCAGTTCGCCCTGGCGGGCTGTAGGCTGGGGAGCAGGGGGGCTTTCCAGGCCCACCCTTTTCCCATCCCACTCGACCAGAACTGACCACGTGCAGGAGGATCCCACGGTGAGCGATGTAACTCCAGATGACCTTCGCCTGATGCTCCTGTTCGAGGGCTTTCCTCCTGAGAGGCTAGAGCCGCTGGCCGGGCAAATGTCGTTGCGCTCCCACCCGGTCAATCAGGCCATCTTGTTACAAAATGACTGGGGTAACGCCGTTTATTTCATCCTGAAAGGGTGGGTCAAGATTCGCACCCATGATCTCGAAGGCCGGGAGATCACCCTCACCATTCTTGGTCCAGGGGAAATCTTCGGGGAAATGGCTGCTTTGGACGAAGCGCCTCGTTCTACCGACGTTGTAGCCCTAACAGCCACCAAAGTCAGTTGTCTGTCGGCCCAACACTTCCTGGCTTTTTTGGCTTCTGATCCTCAGGCCGGCATCCGCCTTGCTCAGCTCATGTCGCGCCGCTTACGGCAGATCAACCGTCGTCTGCAGTTGCGCGAGGCCAGTAGTACGGCCCGTGTTGCCGATATCCTGCTGTTCTTGGCCGAATCTCGTGGCCGGGTTAGCCGGAGTGGTGTAGAGATCCCCAACTTGCCCCATCGGGAGCTGAGCAGCCTAAGTGGCCTGGCTCGGGAAACGGTCACTCGCGTTCTGTCTAAGCTGGAGCAAGAGGAGCTGATCCGCCGGGATCGCACTCGAGATGTTCTCTGCATCCCCCAGATGGAGGCTTTGGAGAAATTGATTGGCTAAATTGGGGGCGCCACCAGTTGTCAAAACCCCCCTCGACATCGTAAGATAGTAGGTCCAGAGCCGGGATAGCTCAGTTGGTAGAGCAGAGGACTGAAAATCCTCGTGTCACCAGTTCAAGTCTGGTTCCTGGCATCTGGTATGAGTATGCTGAGGCGGGCTTGGGTCAACGACCTAAGCCTTTTTGCTATGTCGGTCTGGGGAGTTCTGCTCTTCTCTCTTCACGTGTATGCACATATAGCCACACAGCTCCGGGACTGAAGAAAATTGTTGTAGGAATCCTCACCTCAAGCATAGGCAAGTTATAATCCCGGCAGCCTCTGTGGAGATTGCTCTCTTATGTCTGTAAAGCTCCTGCCTCAGTGTGAGAACTTGAAAGAGCAGGTTGAAGCTATCCTGCAACTCTGGCATCAGGATTCCACTTTTTCAGGCAAGCAAGATACCACTCGGATTCAAGCTTCCCTCAGCAAAGCTATTTCTCCAACCTTCGAGATTGTCTTTGCCGGTGCTTTCAGTGCTGGCAAGTCTATGCTAATCAATGCCCTCTTAGAAAGAGAGCTTCTCTACAGCGCCGAAGGGCACGCCACAGGGACAGAGTGCTACATCGCCTACGCAGAGCCAAATGCTGAGAGAGTGGTGCTCACTTTTCTTAGCGAGCAGGAAGTGCAAGAACAGATGACCGCCTTCTGCGCTTTCCTAAACTTGGCTCCGTCACTCAGCAGGCTGGAAGACACTGCACTGAATCCCCTGAAGGAGCGTGCTGAGGCTATTATTCAGCAGGAGGGAGGCAAAAGCAAGTCAGAGCGGGCGAAGCAGGCGGATGCACTTCGCTTGTTGATTACAGGTTTCCAGCAGAACCGGGACAAAATTCACCCTACCGAGAACAAAGTTTTCTCAATGGAGCAGCTCAACTTCGGCAACCTAAGGGAAGCTGCGGGTTTTGCCCGGCGCGGCGCCAATAGCGCAGTTTTGCGAAAGGTGGAATACTACTGCCATCACCCCTTACTGGAAGATGGAAACGTTATTGTCGATACTCCTGGGATCGATGCTCCAGTCAAAGCGGATGCAGAGCGTACTTATCGAAAAATTGCCGATCCGGATACGTCCGCAGTTGTTTGCGTTCTCAAGTGTGCTGCAACGGGTGAGCTGACCAAGGAAGAGACAGAGCTTATTGAGCATATTCAAAGTAATGATAGCATCAGGGATCGCGTCTTCTATGTGTTTAACCGGATTGATGAGACTTGGTACAACGCACAACTAAAGCATAGACTAGAAAACATTATCGACCAGCAGTTTCGTCAACTCCGCGTATTTAAGACAAGCGGCCTTCTCGGCTTCTATGGTTCCCAGATCAAGGCAACTACCCCCGAGGATCGATTTGGACTGGATACGATTTTTTCAGAAAGCATCAAAGAATTGGGTGGTGAGGAAGAAACGCCCCAGTTTGTCAGCGAGTTTAACAAGTACTGCACGTCAGGTAGGTTGGTTGGATCCCTGTTCCGCCCTTCTGTACATGGGTACGACACACCCATAAATAACTACGTTCGGATTCTGAGGGAGTGGGGAAAACCTTTGATTGAGTATATGATTAAAGATAGCGGTATTGAAGACTTTCGGGCTGGGATTACTCGTTATTTAACGGAAGAAAAGCGGCCACAGCTATTTTCCGCGCTGGCCGATGATTTGCAACCTCTCTGCATCGAGATGAGGAAGTCCTATCTAGATCTCTACCGAGACATTGATAGCCAGCCCAAAGAGATTGACAGCATGATTTCCTATGAGCTGACGCTGATCAATCAGCAGCTAGCCAGTATCGGCCGAGAGTTTGACGAGCATATCCAGACAGTAGTCAATAAAGTTATTAACGGAGAAAACAAAGAATTTGAGAACGATTTCCGTAAATTGCAGGCTAGGATGGTACGGAGGCTAGATGAGCTTTTGGATACTTTTTCGTTGGACAATGTTTACAGTCAAGCCGTTCGCATTCGTCCCCGCAACTCCACAGCTCCATTCTTAGCTGTATTGGTCGAAGCCTTTTATTATTTGTCCAACCATCTAGAGGACATCCTGGTAGAATCAGCCAGCACGCTTGTAGAGAACTTCTTTCGTCGCCTTGTTGATGAAGTTCGCAGCTCGAGCTACTACAGGCAGTTGTTTCGCCTACTGGGATCCGATGGGGACTTGGAGAAAAAGCTTCTTTTGGTTAAGGAGGTAACTTTGAGTTCTCTTGTCAATGGTGCCCGAAAAGAGTGCGACCGCTACCTCAGAGAAAGTCCCCGCTTCTATGAGGAAGGAACATTCTCGATCTACCAGTTTCGAGAAGTCCTAAAACAAACCAGCCAATCATACGACATCTCTGCCATTCAAGACGCAGAGCCTGGAATCCGACAATTACTCAAGCTTGACTTCGAGCCGAAAATTAACCAGACAGTGCGTTCTAGCTTCCGACAAGAGACCAACAATACTCTGAAAACTCAGCTATTGCCGGTTGCCAAGCAAGTAGCCGATGAGATTTTGCAAAAGTACCCAGAAGCAAAGCAGTTCATGGAAGCAACTCTCAGAAAAGAGGCTGAAGAGAAAATTGCGCTTAACCAACAGCGGCTGAAAGAACTGGAGGCAAGCATAGACAAGTACAACCAAGCTGTTTCTGGGATCAACCTCTGCCTGCAGGCTTTGGGCCTCAATCGCGAGATGCTGCCCTTGATTACTCGTCCTGAGCCTTCCTCTGTTGGTGAGTCAGTTCAGATTTTGGCAAGTCTCCCTGAACAGCAAGTAGGTGACAGCAATGCAAGCGAAGCAGTCGCTCTTGGTCGTTCTACACCCATAGACGAGAGTTTTCCAGAGTTGGATAGCATTCTCGATGATTTGAGATAGAGCGGCTTGTCTTTGTTTTTGGCCTTTCACTTGATCCAGATAAAGTCATGGGATCCAAATCGATACCTCTGCAGCAGCACCCAGAAGGGATCCTCTCTGTAAGGGAGAAAACTTTCAAGGTTGCCAACTTGGTCAAAGCAGCCCAAGAGGACTTGACCAAGAAAGAAGAGCTGCATCGCTTGTTCATTGCGGCCTTGAGATCCTCAGGGATTCTGCCGCCGGAAGACTTGCTCAACATTGCCAGTAGCCTTCTTGCTCCCAAGCCAGAAGAAAAATTGTTGCAAGAAGCGAAGTGGTTTGGGCAGGGACTTGCTTGTCAACTCTTGGTGCCGGGCAAGAAAGATTGGGAAAAAGGCAGAGTCAGATTGCGGATCACTGTAGAGTTTGAGCCAGAGGATACAGGCTCAGAGAGCAGCAGCGGATCCCCTCTGGATGACCTTCGCGAAAGTGAGAGCTAGCCTAAGCCAGAGAGACATAGAGGGGGTTGGGCAAGTGTCAAGTAATGATCAATCTCAGGAGTGCTTTGTTGAGCTAGATATTTTCCAAAATACTGTCATTGATATAGGAGGACGCCTAATCTACTCGCAAGAGTTTGCTCAGGTGTACTCAGAGATTGTTTATGAGAGTATCAGATCCTACTTATCCAGCAAACTTAGCGAAAAGGGAGTCTCGATTCTATGGAGCAACTTGAACGGAATAACTAACGTGAAAGGAATTCCTGCTAAACTCTTACGTCCTGGCTCACCGTGGATTGCTGGTAGAGTTAGGATGAGACTAGTGGTTGAGTTTGAGCCAGAAGAAACGGGATCAGGGAGCAGTAGATCGCCTTTGGATGACATTCGGGGAGATGTCAGTCAGTAAAGTCTGTTAGCAATAGGAGACAATGCCGTGGTCGATCCGATAGTTTTTAGGTCAGATGATAGGGAAACTGTCGTTGGAATTGGTGATCAAGTCTACCTTCCAAGTAGATTGCATAGTGCAATTATTAATTACCTTCTTTCAGATACTTTACGGACAAACGGTTACCTTAAATCAAGAAAGGTTTATGCGGACATTAAAATGCTCGTGGATGGAATAGAATCTAGAGTCTTACAGCCCAGAAAGTCGTGGATCTCTGGCAAGATATCAGTCAAAGTTTATCTCGAGTTTGTTCCTGATGACCCATATAGAGATTCTGGAGATAGCGCTCCCAGAAAACTAGAGGATTCTATACCGGATGATTTACGGGCTGTTCAAGTTGTCTCTATGTCTTGAGGTCGATAAGATGACAAAAACATCCATTAATCTTAGCCAACTGCGAGACGGAGTTATCACTTTTATCAACGAGAACAATAAGCAGGAAGTCTACATGATTTCCAAGCTTTGCGATTCTATCAATTCTTATTTCCTGAGGTTTGACCAAATGGGAAGAGAACTAGACAGTTACTTGAGTTCGTTTGAGATACAGATACAAACAGGTATTCCCTATGAAGATCGGGTTCATTTTTTCCATAAAGGAGTTCCATGCTCGATTCTTTCTCCTAAAACTAACGGTTGGCAGACCGGTAGAGTAAAAGTAAGAGTAGAAGTTACGATTGACTTTTATCCTGACAATCCTGAATTTCTGATAAAAGAACCCGACCAAGAGATATTAGAACCTCTAGATGAAAAGTCTCCACTGGACGATCTTCGCAGTATGGATGAATAACGATGAAAGAAAGAAAATCCGGCGAAAGGATTCTAATTCCAGCAGCCGTGCGGGAGCATGTTTTCCAAAGAGACGGCTTCCGTTGTCGCGGTTGCGGAAAGTCGCCCCCAGAGGTTCAGCTTCAGATCGATCACATCATCCCCATTGCCCAAGGGGGCAGTAACGATATCAGCAATCTGCAAACGTTGTGCAAAACCTGCAACCGACGCAAAAAGGATCGACGGGATCCCCGCTTTCGCCGCCACTTTGACTGGTGAGTTGCGGTGTTTCGCCTACGCTTCTCCCTCTAGAAAAGAGAGGAGAGAGGTCTGCAAAAACAACCTCAGACAATAGGCGGAAAGCTCAAAAACGGCATTCGAGTCAGGACTCCCGGCACCGAGCCGACTTCTACTTGTAGACCTTCGGCGGGCTCAAACTTGGTGCGCACGTATCCCAATCCCAGGTACCCTTGCGAAGTCAAGCCCGCGCTGGTCAGTAAACCAATCTTTTCCCCCTGCCGCAAAATCTCTGTGCCGGGCTGAGCCTCTCCTTGAAGGCGGATCCCCCACAAAGTTTGCCGAATGCGCTGGTAGGTTACCTGCTTGGCCAAGACTTCCTGGCCAACGTAGCAACCTTTGTCAAGGGAAACAGCTCGCCACAGGCCGGCTTCTAGGGGGTTGTAGTCTGAGGTCAGCTCTCGGTCGGCGGCGGGGCGACCCGCTTCTAGGCGGAGGACTTCCCACAGCTCAGGTGGGGCCAGCTTGGCTCCGGCTTGGAGCAAGCATTCTTCAAGAGCGACTTTCTGGTCAATGGTGCCCCAGAGGGTAAACCCCGGCTGGGCAAGACCCGTGCCACAAGCCAGATGGACAGGGATCCCCTGGATCTCCACGGCGCAGTGCTCATGAGGCCCGGTCGGAATCTCTTCTGAGCTCACCACTTGCTCCAGGAGAGCTTGACTCTGGGGGCCGAGCAATCCAAAACCAAAGGTCTGATCTGTCTCATCTTTCAACTGTGCTCCCCGCACCAAAGGCAGCATGCGCCCCAAACTCTGCATCAGCAGGCTGCGCCGCTGGGGTGAAGTCCAGATCCAGCAGTCTTCTTCTCCCACGTACACCGTTGCCAAATCCAGGATGCCGGCGGTGGGGGTCACGAAAACCGTGTCGGCCCCCTGCCCTGGCTGGAGGGCCTTCAGATTTTGGGTGCTTTGGTTGTGCAGATAGTCCAAGCCTGGGGATCCCTTCATGCGCAAACGGCCCCACCCGGAGCGATCCAGAAGCAGGGATCCCGTGGAAACAGCAGCTAGAAGAGACATCGCTCACCCCAGAGATGGGCTTTGGTTTTCTTCTCTACCCTAGAATAGGCTAGTTCACCCTACCGTCTGTGGCAGACCCCCGGCGTACTGAACTGTGATTGAGGTTGAAGTCCACCAACAGTTGCGGCAGCTTTTGCGGCAGTCTCCCGAAGCCCTGTGGCCCCACCAGTTGACGATGGCTCGCATGGTGGCGCGAGGGTTGCGGTTGGGTCGCAGCACCTTGATCCAGGTGCCCGCTGGGGGTCAGCACCGCCTCAGTTATCTGCTGCCGGCCCTGATGTGGCCCAACCCCACCTTGCTCTGCGCTACAGCTCCTGTGCAGGCGCAAATTTTGGGGGAAGAGATCCCCTGGCTACAGCACACCCTGCAGTTGCATAAGCCCGTCCTGCAAAAAGACCGCTGGCCGGATCCCGATTTCCAGGGGTTGCTGTTGGTGGATCCCCTGGATTGGCTGCAAGCTCGCTTGAGAAAGGGATCCTCGCAAGTGCCGACAGGGATCCCTTTGATCCTGGATGGAGCCGAAGACCTGGAAGATTGGGCCTACCAGGCGCTAACGGTGACCCTGGAAGCCAGCCATTGGCAACAGCTCCGGCAAATCTTCCCTGCCGAGGCGGAGCAGCTCTCCCAGGTTCAGGTCAATTTGTCCCTGCAGCTTTTGCGGCGGCCTCTTTCCCGCTGTCTGCTTCATGCGGATGAACAGGTTCACCTGGATGCTGTGCTGTCTTTGGTGACAGGCTACCCCGGCTGGCTGCCGGATCCCTGGGATCAAATCCGCCGGCGGCTCAGCTCTGAGGGGGATCCCGTCTCCAAATGGATTTGGTGGGCCGAAACCGACCGAGAAACCGGTCGCCTCACCCTTCACCACAGCCCGGCGGCTCTGCACGATTGGCTGGCCCCCATTTGGGCCACACAGCCGGTGGTGATTATCGGGGAAGCGCTGGATCTGGATCGCCAGGCGGAAACCTATCGGCGACGGTTGGGCTTGCCGGATCTGACGCCGCTGCGGTTTGCCTCAGGCGAGGGTTGGCCCCGTTCTGGCGGGGCGGAGCTGTCCCTCTACTTGCCGCGCCTCCCCCTGCCCAACAGCCCTCTATTTCAGGATCACCTGCTGCAAGAGCTGAAAAACTTGATCCCTCAGGCGCAGGGCTTCGTGGTGGTGTTGGTGTCGGATCAACCTCTGCAGGCACAGGTGGGGGCGGCTTTGGCTGCCGAATTCGGCTCGCGGGTGCGGGTAAACAGCCCGTTCCCCGGCGAAAAGGGCATTTTGGTCTGCGACTGGCCCTACTGGCTGCACCACAAGGCCGGCTTGCCTCGCCCGGAACTGATGGTGATCGCCACTTTGCCTTTCCCTTCTGTGGAAGACCCAAGGGTGGCCGGACGGGTGCAATATCTGCAACGCACCCAGCAGGACTGGTTTCGTCAGTACCTTTTGCCGGTGGCTGCTGCCCAGTTGCAACGGGCCGTCGCGCCTCTGCGGCAAGGCTCTGATTCGGGAGAAGACCCCAGCTCCCCCACTCGATGGGTGGCTATTTTGGATAGCCGCATTATCGTCCGCAGCTACGGCGTCTCTCTTCTCAATGCCTTGGGGCCAACTTTACGGGTCGAGCAGCGCAGCCAATTGTTCGTTTAGGGATCCCTGGGCCTCTTGCTCGAGTTGATGGGATGTATGGTCATTTTAAACAGGAATGAAACATTTCTGTCCAGCTCCTCTCTCCCTCTGGGAGAAGGTCTGGGGGTGGCCGCGGAAGCAGCGCGGAACGCCTGGGGAGTGTCTCAATCTAGTTTGGAATGACTATATTGAGGATTTTTTGGCTTGAGGGACTGAGAGAAGGCTTGCTCAGCATAGAGGGGAGATTTGTATCCTAGAGAGCCAAAGCCAACTGGGATCCAAGCTATTCTGAGGGTGAATCACTCCTACTCACCTTCTTCTCATGATCAGTCCTGCTCTCAGCTCCGATACAGCACTGCGCACGCAAGCAGTTTGGAAGCCATTGCGGCAGGCCATTGTGGAAAGCTCGGGTTTTCGGGGATGGCTCCAGGGCCGGGAGTTGCCCACTCAGGAAGCAGAGCTGGATCAACTGGTGCATCGCTACCTCGAGCAAACCTTGTCTCACCTGGCCTATTAGGATCCCCAGAGTCCCAGCCAGAGGGGCAAGGTCAGCAAGGCGGCCAAGTACCCCACGGCCAAGGCAGTTACGGTAATTTCCCGATCCAAGTCGTATTCTTCCGTGAGCACCAGGGTGGCGATGGCGGGGGGCATACCGCTCTGCAGGACCAGCACCAGCTTGGCCAGAGGCGGGTAGGGGGTGAAGGCAAGGCCGATTCCCACCAAGAGCGGCACAATCACAATTTTGATCAAGAGGGCCACTCCGGCGGCAAGAAAGGATCCCCAGCGCTTCACCTGGGCCAGCCGCATCCCCAAAATCATCAAACTGAGCGGGATCATGCTCCAGGCAAAAGCCGCCAACCCTTGAGAGAGCCAACCCGGCAGGGGTTCGCGGGTCAGCAGTAGGCCCATAGCAAAAGACCAAAGAGCAGGGGTGCGCAAAATGTGGAGGCCCACCTGCCAAGGTTGGGCATGGGAACTGCCGTGGCGGCTGGCCACCCACACGCCAAACCCGTAGGCCATGAACAGAGTGCCCAGCAGATCGTAGAACAGGGCCCAGCCAAAGTAAGCCCTTCCGGCCACAGCCAGACAGATGGGATAGCCCAAATACCCGGTGTTCCCCAGGGTGGCGGTCAGGTGAAAGCTGCCCTGCTGGGCACTGCTCCAACAGTTGGGGACATCCCCCACACCACGGTGCTGCCACCACAGCCAAGCGCTGGTCAAGGCAAACCCCAGCCCCACCGACAGCCAGCAGATCAGGGGAGCAACCCAGATTTGACCCGACAGATCCACTCCCTGCATAAACCCGACAATGCTGAGGGGCACTCCCACCCAAAACATGAATCGCCCCAAGGCGTGGGGATCCAGCCAACGCTTCCAGCCGCCGGGCAGCCCCTTCTGGAGAGCAAACCCCAGCAGCGTCCAGCCCAGCAAGGGAGGATAAACCTGAAAAAGGGTGTTGAGCACGCTCAAGAGGGAGAGGGAAGGGATCCCTAGGCAGGGATCCGCCGGGGTTCTTCACGCAGGGCGAAGATGCGTTGAATCACCTCCTCGACAACGCGGTCTGGGGTAGAGGCACCGGAGGTAATGCCGATTTGCACCGGCCCATCGGGCAGCCACCCTTCGGTAACCGTCGGGTCTTGGTGAAGAGGCTTGTGACGGATGCGGTTGTTGGGTTGGATGCAGTCAGGACCATCGATGTGGAAGGAAGGCAAGCCCTTGGCCAGGGCAATTTCCTGCAAGTGGGTGGTATTCGAGGAATTAAACCCCCCGATCACCACCACGACATCCAAAGGTTGCTCCAGCAGCTCGAACATGGCATCCTGCCGCTCTTGGGTGGCATTGCAGATGGTGTTGAAGCTCATGAAGTGGTTGTCTAACTCCTGGGGGCCATATTTGCGCAGCATGGTGGTCTCAAACAGCTTGGCAATGGCGCGGGTCTCCCCCTCTAGCATGGTGGTTTGGTTGGCGATGCCGATCCGCTCTAGATCGCGATCCGGATCAAAACCGGGGGAAGTGGCCTTGCCAAAGCGCCGCCGAAATTCTGCCGCATCTCCGCCTTGCAAAATGTAGCGGGCGACCCATTCTGCTTCTTCCAGGTTCAGCACCACCAGATATTTTTCGGCAAAGGAGCTGGTGGCTACGGTTTCCTCGTGGTTGTACTTGCCGTGGATCACAGAGGTGAATTGAGCCGCGCGGTGCTTGTCCACTTGGTTCCACACGCGGGAAACCCAGGGGCAGGTGGTATCGACAATCTCATTGCCCTGCGACCGAAAAAACGCCATTTCCGATGCACTTGCCCCAAAAGCAGGCCAAATCACCACATCTTGGGGCCGGATCTGAGAGAAGTCCTTCTTGCCGTCTGGGCCTTTCTCCACAAAGCGGATCCCCATCTCCTTCAGGTGCTGGTTTACCAGAGGGTTGTGGATGATCTCGTTGGTGATCCACAGTTGCCGATCCGGAAAGCGTCGCCGCGCTTCATAGGCATATTCCACCGCCCGTTCCACGCCCCAGCAAAAGCCAAAGGCCCTGGCCAGGTGAATGGTAATGTCGCCCCGCTGATAGCGGTAGGACTGGGCACGGATTTGCTCCACAAGGGGGCTTTTGTAGGTGGTTTGCAGCTCCAGTTGAGCCTGATCCTTGTGTTCTTCAAACCCCTTGGCGAAGTAGGTGCTGGATCCGCGCAGGGCTTTGCGCAGGGCCCGTGGGTCTTGGGGAGAGCTATCCGGGGAAGTAGGTTGAAAATAAGCCATGGTTACGGTTGGAGATACGCACTGCTCAAGCAGACGGCGAAGGGATCCTGATCTCAGCTTACGCCCAGTCTCGCATCGGTGGGCCATTCCAGCATGCTTTCCCTAGGGCCAGCGACAAGATTGTCAAGTCAACTATAGAATTGCAGGTAGAATTGCAGGGGATCGAAGCCGTTGAGCCAAAGCCAGAAAGCAGAGGGATCCCTTTGGCAATTGGCCGTTATTGGGGCGGTTGATCCTGCATTTCCAGTTGGCGCACCCGTTCCTGTAATTGGCGGGCGGTGGCAGAAAAGCTGCGCCCAGGCCAGAGGAGAGAGCCCAGCCCCACCGTCAACAGGCCCAAGCCGACAGCCGCGGCAATGAGAAATCCCAAAGGCAACTCCACCGAGCGCCACATTAAGAAATGTACGGTCAGGGTGGTGGGGTTTTGTCCGGCCAGGACTGCCACTCCCACAGCCAGCAGCAGTGTCAAGACCAAGTTGAACAGCAGCAACATCAGGGATCCCGTCGCAACAGTTCCATTCTGCCTTGTCTGCTGGGGGGTGGCTCAAGCCAGCACACTCCCGTCAGGTAGGATGGCCCCCCTGAGGTCAGCGCCGGTCAGCACTGCTCCGCCGATTTTTGCCCCGCTTAGATCGGATCCCTGCAGTTGTGCACGGGTTAGCTTGGCTTCCCAAAGGTAGGCACCGTGCAAGTTGGCTTCCCGCAAGTCGGCAAAGCTGAGATCCGCGCCGATCAAGTTGGCTTCCCAAAGATTGGCCCCGCGGAGGTTGGCCCCCATCAAGTTGGCCGAGCTGAGATCGGCGCCGCGCAAATCGGCTTCCTGCAGGTTAATGCCACTCAGCTTGCCAAAGGAGAGGTTGGCCCCTCTCAGATTCACCCCTTGCAGGTTGGAGCGCACCAAGTCCACCCCCACCAGGTTGGATTCTTGAAAGTTGCGCTCGCCAGAGGCATATTCTGTCAGCAGATCGTCAGCAGTTGTCACTCGGGGCATGGCCGGATACTGCCATCCGTGCGTTAAGCTTAACAATTTCTGGCTGCTCAACGGGGTACTGATGACCGCTCCGAAAGACCTACGAAACGCTAACAAACACTTCCAGAGTGTTCAGTGCCTGTCGCGTCTGATACATTTACGCTGAACACTGCTGAACATCACTGTTCAACTATGCAGCGATAGCATTCTGTTTGTTTCCAACCAGAATGGCGGTATCCCGCAAAGCTTTGAGTAGAATACCCAAAGCGCAGTTTCCGTGTCGTCTTACTACCAATTTTCTGCTTTGCTTTGGCTACCATGTTGGCAGACTCGAAAGTAAACAGAAAGATCAACTGGTAGTAATCCGTACTGAACATATTATACATTATTTTCAGTATAGTTGAGCTTATTATTGACTAGAGTCATGCTCTCAAGCTAACAACCACGTTCTTGGGTGTGGTCACCGGGAGCAGCTCTGCGCAGCGCAGCCAACCGAAGATAGGTACCTTGATGCGGTTGCCAGAAGTGCGAATACTCCCTTCCAGGTAAAAGCTGTCTCGCACTCCCTTGCGTTTGAAGCGGGGAAACTTCCCCAACCCACCCCGCCAGCGCTTAAGGGCTTGCTCCAAGTTGCGTAATGCCTGCTGAGGGGCGCATTTGGAGACCTGGTAGTACCAGCGATG
Source organism: Thermostichus sp. MS-CIW-23 (assembly GCF_054059455.1). NCBI lineage: Bacteria > Bacillati > Cyanobacteriota > Cyanophyceae > Thermostichales > Thermostichaceae > Thermostichus > Thermostichus sp. MS-CIW-23. The sequence continues at coordinate 16,426 of NZ_JBSSCC010000020.1, forward strand.
TTCTTTCTTCACCTCGGCCACTAGGCGCTTGTGCAGGTCAATGGCGGTGGGAAGTTTTTGCTGGTTCTCCAGGGCTTGCCGACAGACTTCTAAGCCCCAGTTATAGGCGTGGCGGGCTACCCCAGCGTGTTGGGCGGCTAGAGTTGTTTGCTTGCGGTTAAGAATGAGTTGCGTCCGAAAACCCAGTAATATGCCCGCCACACCGCAAAGCGTCCATGAGTTCCGTGAAGCTTTCGGCTTGGCGCTCACAAGCCCCCTTTAGCTTTAGGTAACTCATGTTGACTACTGTAAGCTTTTCGGCCTGCTGTTGTCAGCCTCTGGTTTTGTCTGCTGGTTTTGCTGGGGTTGGGGGGGTGGGGACGGCCAGCAGGGATCCCCTGCCACGGGTTGGATGTGCAACTCCAGGTAGCCGGTGGCCGGATCCGGTTGACGGGAGAAGCGATACTCCGGGCTGTCGGCGAGGACAATTTCGGCGGTGGTGTAGATGAGGCAGCCGGGGCGCAGGTGTCCCCCCCAGGTTTGGCCTCGGGCATCGGCAACGGTGAGATGGAGATGGACTCCGTCAGGGCACAGGGATCCACTCAGGGCCAGGATCTCCAGGCGTTCCGACAGCAGGTGATCCCCCATTTGGTCGGCCAGGCGCAGGATGGCTTGGCTGAGGCTGCCGACAGCGCTGAGGACAAACCCCGCTTGCAAGGGCTGCTGCCGGGCCACTCGCTCCAGTTCCTGCTTGAGATCTTGGCCGGGGAAAAGGCGCAAGGGATAAATCTTGAGGGATCCCGGCGGCATGGGCTGGGGCTCCTGGGGGCGGGAAGAGCGGATCCCAAGTCGCCAACCGGGCTTGACCACCGGGCGGGAGCGAGCGATCACCAAGCAGTCATCCGGCAGGGGGTAGCGGGCAGGGATGGTGGAGCCGGCAGCAATGGTGACATCGGATCCCACCTGCAAAGGAGCCACCAACACCGAGTTGGCGCCTGTTTTGCTGCGATCCCCAATTTCGGTGAAGTGCTTTTGCTGGCCGTCGTAGTTGGCGATGATGGTGCCCGCGCCGATGTTGACCTGGGATCCCAGCTTGGCATCTCCCAGGTAGGCCAAGTGGGCGGCGTTGCTGTGGGATCCAATCTGGGTATTTTTGGTTTCCACAAAGTTGCCGATGCGGCAATGATCCCCAATCTGGCTGTGGGGGCGCACGTGGGCGTAGGGGCCTATCCAGACCTGGTTGCCGATGCGGCTGTGGCTGACCACCGAGTAGAGAATGTGACAGCCGGATCCAATCTCGCTGGACTCGATCCAACTGCCCGGCCCCAGGCGGGTTCCCGAGCCAATGCGGCACACCCCTCGCAGATGGGTTTGGGGCTCGATCACCACATCGGGGGCCAATTCCACCGTTTCCTCCAGGCTGCTGCTGTCGGGATCCACAAAGGTGACCCCGGCTTCCATCCAGGCTTCCTTGAGGCGATCCTGCAAAATCTGGTACGCCTGGGCCAGTTGGCGGCGGTCGTTGATGCCCACAATTTCTTGCGGATCGGCAACATCCAGAGCGATGGCTTTGCCCACCCGCTTGACGGCATCCGTTAGGTAGTACTCCTGCTGTGCGTTGTTGCTGTTGAGATGGGGCAAAACCTGGGCCAGAGCCGGCCAGTGGAAACAATACACCCCACTGTTGATGCGGCGATTTTGCCGTTGGGCCGGGGTGCAGTCTCGCTCTTCCACCAGTTCCAGCACCCGCTGTTGGGCATCGCAAAATACCCGCCCATAGCCATAGGGATCCGCCACCTGAGCCGAGAGCAAGGTTACCTCTGGGTTCATCTGGCGGTGGCGCTCCACCAGAGCTTGCAGGGTTTCTGCCCGCAGCAGGGGCACATCCCCGTTGATCACCAGCAGATCCCCCTGAAAACCGCCCAGGACGGGCAACAGCTGTTGAACGGCGTGTCCGGTGCCCAATTGCTGGGCCTGCTCCACAAATTCAACCGGGTACTCCCGCAGGGCTTGGCGCACCTGCTCCTGTTCATAACCCACAATCACCAGACAGCGGTGGGGTTTCAAGGTTAGCACCGTGCGCAGCAGCCGCTCGATCAAAGACAGGGATCCCAGCTTGTGCAGCACCTTGGGCAGCCGTGATCGCATCCGGGTACCTTTGCCCGCTGCCAAGATCGCTACCGATAGCTCCCGCTCTGCCATGTTCCTTCCCCGAACTGCCCCCATCAAGTATAGGCGGCAGGATTCTGCCCAAAGGTAGTCTGAGGTTCGCTCCAAGTTCCTGAGCTCTGTGGGGCCAAAACTGAGCTAGCTTAATGGCACATCTAGCTGGTGCAGTCCATGGCCGAGAGCAGGGATCCTGATACGCCCCCACAGGATCGTCGGCGGTTAATCCGAGAGGTGGCCGGTTGGCTGGCGATGCTGGGGGTGTTCATTCCAGGGTTGCAGCGCTTCTATATGGGGCACCAACGCTGGGGCTGGGGCTACTTGGTGGTGGGGCTGATGGTGTTCGTTCCTTCCATCCCGCTGCAGATCCTCAGCTACGGGGTACGCGCCCTTTGTTTGCTGGAAGGGCTGTGGATTCTGACCATGAGCAATGCCGATTTCGATTTTCGATTCAACCGAGAGTTGATCGAGCTGGAATGGACCAGTGTGGAAGGCCGAGAAGCTCGGGATCCCGAACAGCAGTTGGAAAGCCAGTTGAAACAGGGCTTGATCACCCGCGCTGAATATGAGGAGCGCCGCCGGCAAATCCGCAAGATTTCCTGACGCAAGCATCTGCCTGGATAGACAGCCCGATAGATGGATAATGGTTCTGGTGTTGATTTTCCCGGCAATAGCTCCCACCCAAGCTGGGCTCTTTTCTCTCCTCTGTCATTGTGCACCGCCCTTTTGCCTATCTTATGTTGCCAAATCCTCCTCTCGTAGCCATCCCCCTGTTCTCCATCGCGGCAGCCATGCTCTTGGTCTATCTGCCCATGGGGGTGGTGGGCTATGCCCGTGCCCGCGTCGGCTACGACCTGCATGCCCCTCGGGCTATGTTTGATAGGCTACCTCCCTACGGGCAACGGGCCACCTGGGCCCACGCCAACGGGTTTGAGACCTTTGGGATGTTTGCGGCAGCAGCGTTGATTGCCTACATCACCGGCCCTCACTCGGATCCCTGGTATTTTGGCCTCAGCGGAGATGAAGGGGTAGCTGTGCTGTGTGGGGTGTTTCTGCTGGCGCGGCTGCTCTACAACTTTTTCTACATTGCCGATATTCCCATTGGGCGATCCCTCTCCTTCTTGGCGGGATCCCTGGCCACGTTGGGCCTGTTGCTGATTAGCCTGCTGCCTTTTCTCGGCACCGGCCTGGCCTAATCTGGCGAGAGAAACTCCCCCGTCATTTGTTGAGCCTGCCGGTACCCTGGCCCAACCTGCGATACTGGAAAAGGACTTCGTCCTGCTGTCGCCAACGGCGTCCTCTGGGTGCCTCTCTTTTGTCCCACGGCCCACTACGCAACGGTCAGCCATGTACACTCTGGAACTGCTCCTGAAAGGGAACCCTGCCCCCATCGTTGTCCACCAAAAAGAGGAAGAAGCGGCCAACCGGGCCTACCAAAGCATCGTCAATGCTCTGCAGAGTGGATCCCCTCAGAGTTTGGAGCTGACCTGCGACCGCACCGGCAAAAAGGTGTTCCTGCTCACCGGTGAGCTATGTGGCGTGCAAATGACTTCCAAGTCGGGCGGCGCCAGCCCCATGGGAGCCCGTCCCGGTTTTTTGGCCCAGTTGCAAAGCTGAGGACAGCCCTTTTCTCTCTGCCGCTAAGGGATCCCCATGTCTGAGGTGGCCATTCGGGTGGAGAGCCTGACCTTTGCTTGGCCGGAACGTCCGCCGGTTTTGCAGGCGTGCAGTTTTGTCATTCCCAAGGGCCAGTTGTGGATGCTCTTGGGGCCCAATGGCAGCGGCAAGTCCACCCTGTTGCAGTTGTTGTCGGGATCCCTGACCCATCCCCAGCCCCTTTCGGGCCACCTGGAGATTCGCGGTCGGCTGGGCTATGTGTTTCAAAACCCGGATCACCAACTGTTCATGCCCACGGTGGGAGCCGATGTGGCCTTTGGCTTGGGGGCAGAGGCTCTGACCTTGGCGGAAATTCACCAGCGGGTGGAAACGGCCTTGGAGCAAGTCGGATTAAAGCACCTGATCCGTCGGCCCATTCACGGCCTCAGCGGCGGACAGAAGCAACGGGTGGCAGTGGCAGGGGCTTTGGCCCGGCGCAGCGAGGTGCTGCTTTTGGACGAGCCGACAGCCCTGTTGGATCCCGACAGCCAGGCGGATTTGCTGCGGTGCATCCGGCAACTGGTGGATCAAGAAGGCATCACCGCCCTCTGGGTAACCCATCGGCTGGCGGAACTGGAGTGGGCAGATGGGGCGATTTTGCTCTCGGAAGGTCAAGTGCGTCAACAGGGATCCCCAGAGCAGGTGCGGCAACGGATTGAACAACTGTTTGGGGCCTGAGGGATCCCTGCGCATCCTGATCCCAAAGAGATCGCGAAAGCGTAGCTGCACCCCCCGGGTGTCCCTGTTTAGAATAGGTAATGTATCCGGTTGATCAATTCGGTTGGCACAAGGTCATTATCCTGGACTCATTCCTCGATCTGGATCGGCTGGTTTTTACCTGTTGATCCTCGGTTACACCGAATCCCTACAGGTTCTGCGTCAACCGGTTATATCAGCGGGCCACCGGCCCCATCTAGTCTAAAGGAGCTTGAGAACATGGGACTGTCTGAAGTGATCGCCAAAGAGCTGGAAAATGCTCGCAACGTCTGCTCTGAGTACGGCGAAGGGGATCCCCACTGCCGTGCGGCCTGGGATGCGGTTGAAGAAGTGCTGGCAGCTCGCAGCCACCAGCCGAGGACTCCCAGCAGCCTAGAGAAGCACTGCGCTGAAAACCCAGATGCTGTTGAATGCCGGGTCTACGATACCTGATTCTCGGGAACCCCACAGAGTGGATGCTCTCTGTCGATTCCGTAGCGATCGACAGGGTTTCCTACTGGGGATCTCCGACAAAATCCAGCGGCCTGCCGGATCCCTGCCGGTAGGCTTTGCTTTCTTGGACTGGAAGGCTTGACTAGGTGCGGTTTCAGGCGCGACGTACAGAGCGCTTTCTTTTTAGGGTCATTTTGATTCAAACCAGGACACTGCACCCGCACTTAAAACGTTAGATGCACAGGGCCAGAAGGCTTTTCCCAGTACCTCGGTCGCCTTGTCCCAACCTGAAACGACTATGAAATTGTGACCTGCATCATTGCCATCCATCAAAACCAGGACAGGGATTCATCAAACTTATGGCTTATGGGATCCCCAGTGCCGGTGGAGAGCGTTTTTCACGAAGAAAGCCTCTGAGCAGAATCAGCCCGCAGCCATTGCCCCACCCACAAGGCGAAGGCTATTCCCAGCAGCAGCAGTTGGGGGAGCAGCGTCTGCCAAGTGGGATATATGCCCAGCCAGCGCAGCTTTGGGATCCCGACCAGGGGGGTGATGGGCAGCCAGTCCGCCACCTGCAGAGCGTGCAAGCCACTGCCCAAAAACTTAAAGCCCAAATAGAAAACCAGCAGACTCAGGCCCCGGAAAAAAACTCCCAGCGGCAATTTCAGCCCCACCTGCAGCAGCAAGATCGCCACCGCCACCAACACCAGGGATCCCAGGCCGATCCCCAGCCAAAAATCTTTTGCCGAGAGGGAAGGGGCCAACCCCACATAAAACAGCACCGTTTCCGCCCCCTCGCGAAACACCGCCACAAAGGCCAGAAAAGCCAAGGAAAAAACCTGACCCGTGGCCAGTGCCGCCTGCGCCTGTTCCCGCACAAAGGTTTGCCAAGAAGCCACTGCAGCCCGGCGGTGCAACCAAAGGCTGACCGAGAACAACAAACCTGCTGCCACCAGCCCGGTGATCCCTTCCAGCACCTCTTGTCGCGTGTGGGTGAGCATCTGCTGGAAAAACAGCTTCACCAGCAGACCGAGCATCACCGCTGCCAGCAAGCCCGCGGATCCCCCTATCCACACCCAGCGCTTCTGAGCCGATTGCCCGCTCTTGCTCATAAGGGCCAGCAGTGCCACCAGCACCAAGAGAGCTTCCAGGCCCTCCCGCAGCAGAATCGAAGCAGCATCTAGGAACGTGTAGTCCGACATAGGCTCACCCAGACAGGCGGCTCAGTTTTAGCTGGAGCCAAGAGGATTTCTAAGTGGTGGCTGGGATGAACTTGAGGGCAGCAGAATTGATGCAGTAGCGCAAACCCGTGGGCGGGGGGCCATCCCGAAACACATGCCCCAGATGCCCACCGCAGTTAGAGCAGTGGACTTCCGTGCGGGGCACAAACAATTTCCAGTCCGTCTTGGTGCCGATCACATGGGGAGCAATCGGCTCCCAAAAGCTGGGCCAACCGGTGCCACTGTCGTACTTGGCCGCTGAGGAAAACAGCTCCTGCCCACAGCCGGCACAGACGTAGATGCCCGCAGCTTTGTTGTCGTAGTAAGCGTTGCGGAAGGGGGGCTCAGTGCCCTCTTGGCGCAGCACATAGTATTGCTCTTCGGTGAGCAGTTGCCGCCACTCGGCGTCGGTTTTGGTGAAGGGATAAGTCTGTTGGGCCATTGCTCTTTGCTCTCCTGCCAAGCTGAGGGGTGCTGTAATTAACCCGGCCACTGCCGAGGTCAATAGCTCGCGTCGTCGCATCGTGAGGTTCATCTGTCGTCGCTGTGTGAGTGACAGGGAGGCGATCCCTACTAGGGGGATCCATCCGCCTTTGTCCGCCACCTGTGGGTTGAGACCTGCAAGCAGGTTACCCGTATCTTAACCCTTCTTTACGCTTCCTTCTGCAAAACAGGGAGATAGCCAGTATTCTATGGGTTCCATTGGCAGCTTCTATCCCCAGCTTCAGGCGCCATCCCGTTACAATGAGCGCAGGTGGGCTGCTTGTCCAACCCTAGACGAGTCATGGAGTTCTTCCTATGCTGCTGGTCGGCTCAGGTGCAAAGTTTGTGCAGCAACTGGAGCAATCTGGGGCTTTGGCCATCTTTGTAACCCCAGAGGGGGGGTCCGAAGGGCACTACCTGCGGCGGCTGCGCGGAGCTGGGTATGAGGTGGTCACCCTCTCCAGTAAGGGAATCGGGGATCTGGCCAGCTATTTGACGCGCATTCATGGGGTACGGCCTGCCACGCTGGGCAAATCGGAGCGGCGCACCTATTTTTTCCCGGCGTTGATCGAGCAGTATCGGGCCACCTTGCCCCCAAAAGCTAAGGGGTTGGTGTTCTGGTTTTACGAAGGGCATGTGTTCAGCCAACAGGAACTCTCCTACCTGGTGAAGCTGAGTCGGGAAGACAAGGGAGTGAAGTTTGTGGTGGAACTGGGCCGAGAACGGTCAATTCGTTGGCAACCTCTGCAGAGCGCCTGAACCTCTCTTCAGGATCCTGGAAATTTCTTTGCTACCATCTCAAATAGATGGCCTGCGGCTCAGATCCCCATCCTGCTAGCGGCTTCTTGTGCCTGTGACCTTGCCAACCGCCTCGCTGCAACAGGGTACCTGGTTTAAGTTGATCTGCGGTGCAAGTTTCCACCACTTGCCCTCGGTTCGGGAGCTGGCTTTCCTTTACACGCTGGCCGGGGCAGATTGCATTGATGTCGCTGCCGATCCGGCCATAGTGCGGGCCGCTCAACAAGGGATCCAACGGGCACAAGCCGAAGATCCCCAGGCGGGATCCCCTTGGTTGATGGTCAGCGTCAATGACGGTGAAGACGTGCATTTCCGCAAGGCGGTGCTGACGGCTCCTGTTTGTCCTGCCGACTGTCCTCAGCCTTGTCTGGCAGTTTGTCCCCCTCATGCTTTGACCCAGGCAGCCCTTCCTGCTCAAGTCCACATCCAGACAGAGCTGTGCTACGGCTGTGGGCGCTGTGAGCCGGTTTGCCCCCACCGGCGCATTGCCACCTTCGGCTACCAAGTGGCTCTGTCAGAAGTCTTGCCGCCTTTGGTCGAGCTGGGCATTCAAGCGGTGGAGATTCACACCTGCATCGGTCGCCAGAGGCCATTCGAGGAATTGTGGGGATCCCTGAAGCCCTGGCTACCTCAGCTCCAGGCCATCTCGATTAGCTTTAACGATGGTCCGGGCCTAGAGGCTTATTTGAGGGATCTGCTGGCCCTCATGGATCCCTTGCCGGAGGTGTTGATCTGGCAGGTGGATGGCCGGCCTATGAGTGGGGATATTGGAGCTGGCACCGGCAAAGCTGCCCTAAAGTTGGCCGAGAAGGTACTGAATATGGGTCTGCCAGGCTATGTGCAATTGGCAGGAGGAACCAACGCCCAAACGGTGCCGCTGTTGGATCCCCGGTGGCCGGTGGCGGGGGTAGCCTTCGGCAGCTACGCGCGACAGTTGGTGTCAGCCTATCTGGAAGGGCCAGCCCACAGCTCATCGGAGTCAGGATGGAATCCCGGATTGGCGGCAGGGATCCCGTTGGCCAAGCAGTTGGTGCAGCAAGTAAAGCGGCGATCCGTTGCTTTTAGGCAAACCTGTTTTTCCTGCGTTTAACGACGTTGCTCAGCCATGAGTTTCCCCGTACAGCCCTCAACCCCAAGTCCGTCGATGGATCCGGAAAGTGCTCCGCACCGCTTACGTGAACGTACCGGCTTTCCCGGCCAGGTTCAATACAGCGACGACCTGAGTAAGCTTTTGGATATCCTGCCTGCTCCGATTCGTGAGCGCCTAGAACAGCATCCCCACTTGGATCGGTTGGTGGAGGTGGTGCTGGATTTGGGTCGCCGCCCCGAAGCCCGCTTCCCCGGCTTTGCCGATTACCTCTCCGAGGACGTGATCACCCGGGCCGACTTGGATCAGGTGATCAGCCGGGTTGGAGAGTTCAGCAGTGACAACCGCGCAGGCATTGCCTCTACCCTGCACCGGATCAGTGCCATCCGCAACCGCCAAGGCACAATCATTGGTCTCACCTGCCGGGTGGGTCGCTGCGTTATCGGCGTGATCAGCATGATCCGCGACCTGGTGGAACAGGGGCGCTCTATGCTGTTGCTGGGCCGACCGGGGGTGGGTAAAACCACGGCCTTGCGGGAGATTGCCCGTGTGCTGGCCGATGAGCTGGGCAAACGAGTGGTCATTATCGACACTTCCAACGAGATCGCCGGCGATGGCGATGTGCCCCACCCGGGCATTGGTCGGGCCAGACGGATGCAGGTGGCCAGCCCAGAGCTGCAGCACAAGGTGATGATTGAGGCGGTGGAGAACCACATGCCCGAAGTGGTGGTCATCGACGAGATCGGCACCGAACTGGAAGCCTTGGCCTCTCGTACCATTGCCGAACGGGGGGTACAACTGGTGGCCACCGCCCATGGCAACCGCATCGACAACCTGATCAAAAATCCCACCCTCTCAGACTTGGTGGGCGGGATCCAATCCGTCACCCTGGGAGATGAAGAGGCGCGGCGGCGCGGCTCTCAGAAGAGTGTGTTGGAGCGCAAAGCCCCCCCCACGTTTGAGATTGCCATAGAGATGCTGGAGCGATCCCGCTGGGTCATCCACGAAGATGTGGCCGCCACTGTGGATCGCCTCTTGCGCAACCGCGAGCCGCTGACCCAAACCCGCAGTTTAGACGAACACGGCCAGGTGGTGATAGTGCGGAGCACCGCTGGCGCAAACGGGCGCCCGGCTCTATCTGGCCCCCAATGGCCCCCTGCCGGCAGCACAATCTCCGCAGCACGGGAGCGGGGAGGATGGCAACGCTCTGGACGGATGGAAGCTCTGCCTTCAGAGCCGCTTGAAAGTCGCTCGCAGCAGCAAGGAGCATCGGGTTTGCTCCTGGAGAGGCGAGAGGACTCCGTCCCGCTAACGCCGGCGGGATCCCGTCCTGCCGCTCAGGTGGTGGCCGAATCCAGAGTAGAATCCGGCTCTGACGAAGAAGAAGATTTGGACTGGGAGGGATCCGCCCTAGCCCCGACAGGACGGCAGCAGAATCCGGATGGGCCGCTGATGATCTACCCCTACGGAGTGAGCCGCTTCTACCTGGAGCAGGTGATCCAAACCCTGAAACTGTCGGCGGATGTCACCAAAGATCTAGACGAGGCAGACATTGTCTTGGCCTTGCGATCCCAAGTGCGTAGCCGTTCCAAGATCCAGCAGATGGCCCACTCCCGCCAGATCCCGATTCACACCGTCAAGGCCAATACTCTGATTGCCCTGGCTCGCGCCCTGCGCCATATTCTCAACATTGAAAGCGAAGAGGGATCCGATTCCGACCTGGAGCTGTTCATTCGCGCCAGCTCAGGCGATGAAACCGAAGCTCTGGAAGAAGCCCGCCTGGCGGTGGAGCAAATTGTCATTCCCAAGTCTCAGCCGGTGGAACTTTTGCCCCGTTCGCCTCTGATCCGCAAGCTCCAACACCAGTTGGTGGAACATTATCACCTGCGGGCTCAAAGCTTTGGGGAAGAGCCCAACCGCCGCTTGCGCATTTATCCCAACTAGCCCCACACAATACTTCAACCCAATCATTCAGCTCCATGGACGCTGTATCCATTGAGGCATGGTGGCCACAGAAAAGGGACTCTGTCCCGCTTAGGTGAACGGGATCCTGGGCTAAGATTTGGCTACGCCAAGTGCGGTTCCCGCTGTTGCGACAGCGTTGCAGTTGTCGGCCCAGTGTCGTAGGTACAGCAGCAGGGTGCCCTGGGCATAGCACCATTTATTGCTATAGGGATAGCTAATGACTGCTACAGAAGTACGCTGGACCACTCGGGATATCGAGGCTCTTCCAGAGAATGAATGGATCCGCTACGAGATCATCGACGGAGAACTGCTGGTGACTCGCTCTCCTCATCACAAACATCAGCACATTATCGGGTGTTTGTTCTCCGCACTGCATCGGTGGTCGCTAGAAACAGGATTGGGAGAACCCTCAATCATGCCAGGGATCCTCTTTTCCGAATTTGATAATGTGTCTCCCGATGTTGTTTGGGTTAGTTATGAGCGGCTATCACAGATTCAAGATGAAGCAGGACATTTTCGGGGTGCCCCTGAGCTGGTGGTTGAAGTCCTATCACCTGGAAAAGTTCATGAGGATCGAGACCGCTTGGCAAAACGGAAACTCTACTCTGTGTATGGGGTGCAAGAGTACTGGATCGTCGATCGGCTGGCTCAGAGAGTAGAGGTGTATCGCAGACAACAGGCCCAGTTGGTCTTGGTAGAAACGCTGTTGGCTCAGGATGCGTTGTCTTCTCCCCTGTTGCCCGGCTTTGTCTGCACGGTTGCTGAGCTGTTTACCTCCCGACCCTAGGCTCCAGGCGTACAACAGCCGAAAGGGATCCCATCCCATCCCATCGGCCAAATCAATGAAGCAACCAAGATGCCTGCTGCTGCGTACTCTAGCCGGAAAAAGTGCGGCTTGGCCCTGGCCGAAACTGTTCCGGTGTAACAAAGTGTTAAGGGCAGCATTTGTACGGGGATCCCTTCTGAAGGGGCCGGTCTTTTGCTGGCTCATGACCTACATTTCGCACACCTCCAAGGACACATAGCCATGTACAACAATCGTCGTGGTTTTCTTCGCTGGCTGGCTCTCGGTTTTGGCTCGTTGGTGGGTTGGTTACCTGGGTTTACCCGGCGCCGTTTTGCCCTGGCCCAGGGAACTGCTTCTGGCTCTAAGGCTTCTGAGCCGGAGTTTGTGAAAGTTGCCACTCTGGCCGATCTCAAAGATGGCCCCTTCAAGGTGGAAAACGCCTTTGGGAAAAACACCGCCACCCTCTGGCTGGTCGGGGATCCGCAAAAAGAAGATTCTCTGCTGGCTTTGGATGCCGCCTGTCCCCATGCGGGGTGTGATGTGAACTGGCGGGGGGAGAACTTTGTCTGCCCCTGTCATGGCTCGGCTTTTGCTGCCGATGGCAGCCGTACCCGTGGCCCGGCCAAGGCAGACCTGGCCATCTACAAGGTCAAGGTGGAGAAGGGAGAAATTTTTGTAGCCAAAGCCTCATAAAGTTCTGGGCAGGCTGTGGGCTTTGAGGCCAGGCAAAAGGAGTCGGGTATCCGGATTGAGAAGACAATGGGCTGAGCTACCGAGGCTCTCCCTATGGCTCGTCCCTACCGCTATCTGTTCCTCTCCACCCCTGTTGGACCTCTGGGATCCGGGGCCGGTGGTGGGGTGGAGCTCAATCTTGCCAACCTGACGCGTGTCTTACTCCAGATGGGATCCCAAGTGCGGGTGTTGGCCCCTGTGGGATCCCGAATGGCGGAGTTGCCGGAGGAGGTGATCGAGCCGGTGGCGGGCCTTCCCCCGGCCTATGCGCAAACCCAGCGCCGCGATCAGCCGGTTCTGATCCACACCCCCTCTCTGCTGGCCAACCTGTGGCAGCGGGCTGCCCACCTGCAAGATCAGTTCGATCTAATCGTGAACTGGAGCTACGATTGGCTCTCGTTTTATTTGACGGATTTTTTCCGCACCCCGGTGGCCCATATTGTTAGCATGGGATCCCTCAGCGATGCCGTCGATCAGGCTCTAGAGCACATTGCCCATCGCTACCCTGGTCGGCTGGCGGTGCATTCGCGGGCGCAAGCCCAGACCTTTGCCTTTGCCCGAGCCGAGATGGCGGCAGGTCGGGATCCCTTTGTCTATCTGCCCTGCGGGGTGGATCTGCGCCTCTACGACTTTGTGCCCCAGGGGAATGGATCCCTGTGTTGGATTGGCCGCATTGCCCCGGAGAAGGGCCTGGAAGACTGTGCTGCCCTAGCCGAGAAGACGGGAAGGCCGGTGGTGATCCTAGGCCACCTGCAAGAGCCAGGCTACTGGCAGCAGATCCAAGAGCAGTACCCGCATGCCCAATTGGATTACCGAGGGTTTTTGCCCACCCCGCAAATGCAGCGGATCTTGGGGCAATGCTCAGCCTTGATCATGACCCCCAAGTGGGTGGAGGCCTTTGGCTTGGTGGCGGTGGAAGCTTTGGCCTGTGGCGTGCCGGTGATTACCTACCGCCGGGGTGGGCCCGCGGAAATTGTCAGCGATGGAGAAACCGGCTGGATCGTCGAGCCGGACAACGTGGCAGCTTTGGCAGAGGCTGTAGAGCGCCTAGATCACATCGACAGGAGCCGCTGTCGGCAACGGGCAGAAGAGCACTATTCCCTGGGCGCGATGGCAGAGCAGTTTCTGGCCTGGAGCAGGCAGATTGGCCGGGATCCCACCTGGGCAGCCCGCGAGGGAGGAGACAGGCAGTGGTACTATTAACTTACTTAATTCTGGCGAACTGTGTCAGACACGCAGCCCAACAACGGGAACGTTTTGACTTACGACGGGGAAACCATCATGACGACTGGGAAAGGATCTGTTGCGCTGGTGCGATCAGAGGTTCGTCGGCGGTCACAGGTTCTGGGAACGCAGGTGATCAGCCAGGGCAACGCAGCCCGGCTTGGGGTAGTCAGCGAAGTTTGGGCGGATCTGGAAGCCAAGCAGGTTCTGGTGCTGGGGGTGCTGGAAAAAGCCCTTGCCGGATCCCCCCGTTTGATGGAGCTGCGGCAGGTAACAGCTTTGGGTCAGGATGCAGTTCTTGTCCCCAGCGAAGAAGTTTTCGATAACTTGGATTTGGAGGGCCTGAGTCGCGTGGTTGGCAGCGAGGTGGTAACCGAAGAAGGGATCCGCCTCGGCAAAGTTAAGGATTTTGAGTTCAACTCCGTCTCCGGCATCATCACGGGTTTGGTGCTCTCCAACCTCGGCCTCACCTTTTTACCTGGCTTTATCCTCAGCACCTATCTGCTCTCCACCGATGAGATTGTCTCTGTGGGCGGGGATCGCCTTATTGTTGCCGATGGCGCTGAGACCCGCCTAACCCAACTGGCCAAGGGGATTTTGGAAACCCTGGGAATCGGCAAGCCCCCTTGGGAAGCCGGAGTGAGCCCTGCTCCTGCCCTGCCCAGTGCTGTCGAGAGTTCCGCCGTCGAGGAAGATTACGAAGAAGAATACGACGAGGAATACGAGGCCGAAGAAGAAGACGTTTACGCAGAAGAAGAGCCTGAACCTGAGCCGCAGCCTGTGCGTCCTCGTCCACCTGAGCCCGCACCCGCCCCCGAACAACCGGCTTGGGAACAGGAGTATGCCAAAGAAGAGGCCCCTCCTTCTGAGCCTGCCCCTCCTCCTTCCAGCTCCACTCCTGTGGATGGTGATCCCTGGGAAGATAAGGCCGGGGAGCCCACTTGAGTTGCCGGACTCGTACCAACTCCCCTCTGCGCTCGGGATGGTCACGTCAACCGAGAGCACGGCCCTTACCCCTGGCGCTAGGGCTGCTTCTTGCGTCAATCTCCCACTTTTTTCTGCCAAGGGGCAAAGGGATCCCCTGTCCGTCATCCCGGTAGAGCAGGATCGGCTTCGGCCAAGAAGCGCAAAGCCACCGACAAAAAGGTCTGCGGCGCTTCAATGTGCGGAAAAGCAGCCCCTGGCAACCGGTATATCGGCACCTCCGGGCGCAAAGCGCGATACCGCTCTGCCTGTTCTGGGTCGGTGAGACGATTTTGTTCTCCCCAGACCAGAGCCATGGGCTTGGCCACCACGCGAAAGTCGTCTTGGATGGGCAAATTGAGCCTGCCGGTGAGAAAAGAACGGGGGGCAAATTGAGCCCCCGCCTGGTGGGCTGCCTGGTAATAGTAGTCCACCACCCCATCATCCAGGGCATAACCGGGGGAGAACAAGCTCTGCTCTGTAAACAAGCGTACACTCCAGGGGGCGGTGATGCCGTTGTAGAAGGCCAACCCCAAAACGGGCAGGCTGAGAAATCCATAGGCAATCTGGGCCAAAGGGATCCCGAGCGCATCGGGGATAAGGCTGTTGTCTCCCAGAGGGGCGATGAGCAGCAGCTTCTGCCAATGGTGGGGTTGTAGACGGGCCGAGCGCAGCGCAAACCCTGCCGAGAGAGAATTGGCAATGACGTGACAGGGTCGCCCGATCACCTCCTGGACAAAATCCCCGATCATCTCGGCATAGAGGCTGCCGGTGTACTTCAAATCTGGACGTTCTGAGTTGCCCCACCCCAACAAATCCAGAGCATAGACTTGATGGTGCTGCCCCAGCTCCGCCATAATGGCACGAAACTCATAGCTGGAGGAGCCTGCCCCAATGCCGTGCAACAACAACAACGGCTGGCCGGATCCCATGACCTTGTAAAACAGGCGATGACCCCGCCAGAAGTGGTGCCTTTCCTCTCCCGGCAACAGGCTCTGCAGAGGCTGAGTTTGGGAAGAGATCCAAGCGTTGAAAACGGCTAGAGCACCCAAGCCGCCGACTGTAGCCCAGAGGCTGGTCTTGAGAACTTGGCTCAGCTCCTTCATGCTCAGCAGCCCGGCTGGGGAACCTACTTTTTCTTAAGGCGGTAGGTGATGCGCCCTTTGTTGAGGTCATAGGGGCTCAGCTCCACCTTAACCCGGTCGCCGGGCAAGATCTTGATGTAGTTGCGGCGAATTTTGCCGGAGATATGAGCGAGCACGTTGAAGCCGTTGTCCAGATCCACTCGGAACATGGCGTTGGGCAGGGATTCCGTAACAACCCCCTCCATTTCAATGGCATCTTCCTTAGACAATGAGCCCTCCCAAAAACGACATAACAAACAACAGAACAATCCACAGCCGCGACGACACGCGCTGTTAAGAAATGAAAATATACTCCATCTCTTCTATCCTAACCGTTGCAGTCCTTCATCAGGGGATCCCTTAGGACTGAAAAGGCGTGCGATCGGTCAAAATTTCTGCTCCAGACTCGGTGACCAAGACCGTGTGTTCAAACTGAGCTGACCAAGAGCCATCTACTGTGACCACCGTCCATTGGTCTGGCAACACTCGGGTTGCCTCTCCCCCCGCATTCACCATCGGCTCAATGGCCACTGTCATGCCGGAGCGCAGCTTGGGATTGGGCAGATCGCGGGTGCGATAGTTGGGAAACTGCGGCTCCTCGTGCAGGTTGCGCCCCACCCCGTGACCGACATACTGCTTCACCACAGAATAGCCCCGCCCCTCGATGTAATCTTCAATGGCACCCGAGACATCCTGAAGCCAAACGCCGTGGCGCACACAGTCGATGCCCGTCTGCAGGGCTTTGGCCGCAGTATCGATCAGATCCCGAGCTGCGTCGCTCAGGGGTTCCAGGCCGATGGTGATACAGGAATCCGCATGCCAGCCCTCGACGATGGCGCCAAAATCCACCTTAACCACATCTCCCGGCTGCACCACTTTGCGGGGACTGGGGATCCCGTGCACCACCTCATGGTTGACACTGACACAGACGCAGGCGGGAAAGCCGTAGTAGCCCTTGAAACTGGGCAAAGCATTGAGTTGGGCCACCCGTCTCTCAGCATAGGCATCGATATCTGCCGTGGTCCAGCCCGGCTCCAGGCGCTCCGCGATCTCCTGCAATACTTGGGCCACCACCCGACCGGCCCGGCGCATTTTTTCCACTTCGCGGCGAGATTTGATCTCGATGAGCTGCATGCCCCGCCGCTGGGGGGAATTTCCAGCTCCTGCTCTAATCACGCCGTCCTCCTGAAGCCTTCCAGAAGAGCCTGCAGATGTTCCTGTACGGATTCCACCGGCTGGTTGCCGTTGACCCGTTGCAAGCGCCCCTTGGCCTCATAAAAATCGATCAGGGGAGCCGTCTGCTGCCGATAGACCTCCAGCCGCTTGAGAATTACTGACCGATCCGCATCATCGCTGCGCCCCTGTTCCTGGCCACGGGCCAGCAGCCGGGCCACCACCACCTCGTCGGGCACCTCCAAGTTGAGGACGTAGTCGTAATCTTGTCCCAGCTCTTGCAGCAGCTCTTCCAAGGCTTCTGCCTGGGCTAAGGTGCGAGGAAATCCATCCAGGATCCAACCCTGCTCCGGAGACTGCTGCAACTGCCCCTTCACCATCCCGATCAGCACCTCGTCGGGCACCAGCTCTCCCGCATCCATGTAAGCTTTGGCTTGGCATCCCAGCGGTGTCTGAGCCTTGACCTCGGCCCGCAGCAGATCGCCCGTGGAAATTTTGGGCGTGTGGTAGATGGCCGCCAGCCGCTCCGCCTGTGTACCTTTGCCCGCCCCCGGCGGCCCCAGAAAGATCAACCTCGGCACTACTGTTTGACCATCCCTTCGTAGCGTTGTGAGATGACATAAGTCTGGATCTGCTTGGAGGTCTCAATCGCCACCCCCACCAAAATCAGCAGCGAGGTCGCCCCCAAACCTTGGAAAGTGGTGATGCCGGTTGCCCGTTCCACCGTCGTCGGGATGATGGCCACCGCGCACAGGAACAAAGCCCCCAGCAGCGTCAGCCGGTTGAGGATCCCTTCGACATACTCAGCAGTGGCCTTGCCCGGACGTATTCCCGGAATGCTGGCTCCCATCTTCTTCAAGTTCTGAGCCAGATCCACCGGGTTGATGAGCAAAGAGGTGTAGAAGTAGCTGAAAAAGAGGATCAGCACGAAATAAAAAGGAATGTAGAACCAGGAGGTGGGGGATAGGAAGTTGGCCACTTGCACCAAAGTCAGGTTTTGGGTGTACTGGGCCAGGGCCAGAGGCAGGGACATCACCGAGTAGGCAAAGATGATCGGCATCACCCCCCCTTGGTTTAGCCTCAGGGGCAGATAGCTTTTCTGCTCGCGGAACAGCTTGTTGCCCACCTGGCGCTTGGCGTAGACGATAGGGATCTTGCGGCTGCCTTCTTGGACAAAGACAATGCCGACAATGGTGACCAAAAAGATTGCCAGCAACAGCAAGATGCCACCGATGGTGCTGCTATCGGCACGGGCCAGGCTAATAGTCTGTCCGAGGGCACGGGGCAGAGTGGCAACAATGTTGACGAAGATCAAGAGCGAAGGGCCACTTCCCACCCCTTTCTCCGTGATCATCTCTCCCAGCCACATCACAAACAGGGATCCCGCCGCCAGAGCCAGGGTGGTGGAGGCCATGAAGGCCAACTCATTGGTGGTACTGGCAAACTCCCGCACCCAAAAGGAAATGCCAATGCCTTGGATGATGGCCCAAACCAAGGTGACATAGCGGGTGTACTGAGAAATCTGCCGCCGCCCCTGTTCTCCCTCGTTTTTCTGCAGGTTCTCCAAGGCTGGAATGGCCGAGACCAGCAACTGCATGATAATTGAGGCATTGATGAAGGGCAGGATCCCAAGGGCGAAAATTCCCAAAGCAGAAATCCCCCCGCCGGAGAAGACATCCAGCAAGCCAAACACAGGGCTGTTGGCAGCTTCGGCAGCAAAGCGGGCCCGATCGATACCGGGAATGGGGATGTAAATGCCCACTCTGACCAGCAGCAGCAAGCCCAAGGTGAGAAACAGACGGCTGCGCAGGCCAGAGGCCATAGCCATCTGCATAAAAGTCTCCTGGGCAGAAGGGGCGGAGCCTCGTGTGTCAACCATAGGGAAGAGAATCTCGCGGGAGCAAAAGGTAAGGTGAGCTATCTACCACTCTACGCTGCCGGTGGTGCAGTCGGCAAAATCAAAGTAAATCCAGAGAAAGTGCAACTCAGCAACTTCCCACAGAAGCCGGCCAGAGCAGCGGGAAGGGGCGGTCTAGGATCCCAAGATTTCCACCCGACCTCCGGCTGCCTCGATCTTGGCTTTGGCTGAAGCGGTAATAGCCGCCGCCCTGATCGTCAGGGGCACGCTGACTTCCCCATCTCCCAAGATCTTCAGCGGGCCATCGTTGGTGGTGACGATCCCTCGTTCCATTAAGCTTTGCAGGCTGACCTCGCTGCCGGCAGGCAGATCCGCCAAGGCGCGCAGGTTGACCAGGGTGTATTCCAGACGCCGCGTGTAGCGGGGGAAATGCTTAAGCTTGGGCAAACGCCGGTAGAGGGGAGTCTGGCCCCCTTCAAAGCCGGGCCGTGTACTGCCCCCCTTGCGGGCCTTTTGCCCCCGCATCCCCTTGCCACAGGAGGCTCCCTGCCCGGCAGAGACGCCACGACCTAGGCGCCGCCGCCGCCGCGTCGAACCTGCTTGAGGCCGAATGTCTTCCAGTCGCATGGCTACCTCTGGCTCACTTGCTCGATATACCTGTCCATCACTTGCCAAGTAGGCGGCGCACATCGATGTCTCGGTCTTGGGCCACCTGCTTGAAGGTACGCATCCGCCGCAGCGCATCGATGGTGGCACGGGCATTGTTAAGGGGGTTGCTGGATCCCAGTTGCTTGGCCAAGCTGTTGCGTACTCCTGCCAGCTCCAGAACAGTGCGGACTGCCCCCCCTGCGATGACGCCTGTGCCGGGAGCTGCTGGCATGACCAAGACGGTGGCACCGCCGCCTGCTCCCTGCATGGGATGGGGTACGGACAAACCTTTGGTGAGGGGCACCTCAATGAGGTGCTTTTTACCGTCCACAACCCCCTTGCGTACTGCTCCAATCACATCGTTGGCTTTGCCCACGCCAACCCCGACTTGGCCCCGCTCGTTGCCGACCACCACCACAGCGCGGAAGCTCAACTTCTTGCCGCCCTTGACCACCTTGGTGACGCGGCGAATCTGGATGACCCGCTCTTGCCACTCGGTGGGTTGCTCTTCGCGGTTTTTTTTGCTTCTGCGACGTTCCCTCTGCTCAGCCATGTGCTATGTCCTCAGTAGCTAGAACTGTAACCCTGCTTCTCGGGCAGCTTCTGCCAAAGCCTGAACGCGCCCGTGATAGAGCTTGCCCCCCCGATCGAAAACCACGCGGGAAATGCCCATCTGTAAGGCTCGTTCGGCAACTGAGCGGCCCACCAAGGCAGCCGCTTCTTGAGTAGCCGTCCCGGTTTCTTTGAATTTTTCGCGCAGCTCCCTGTCCAAGGTGGAGGCGGAGGCTAAGGTATGCTGGGCTACATCGTCGATCACCTGGGCGTAGATGTGTCGATGGGAGCGAAACACGGCCAGGCGAGGCCGCTCGGCAGTGCCAAAGACCTTGCGGCGAATGCGTCGATGACGACGTTGGGTGGTAATTTTGCGGCTGGTTTTCATAGGACTCCGTCCCGCTTTCGCAATGGGCTATTTACTTCTTCGCTTTCCCGGATTTACCCGCCTTGCGGCGAACTTGTTCCCCTAGATAACGGATCCCTTTCCCCTTGTAGGGCTCCGGAGGCCGGACCGCTCGGATGCGGGCGGCAGTATTGCCCACCAGTTCTTTATCTGTGCCTGAGACAACAATGATGTTGTTTCCCTCAACGGCAATTTGGATGCCGGGGGGAAAGGGGATCTCCACAGGGTGACTGTAGCCAACGTTCAAAACCAACTTGCTGCCTTGGATGGCAGCCCGGTAGCCCACGCCCACCAATTCCAGCCGCCGCTCAAATCCCTTGGACACTCCGTCTACCATGTTGGCGACCAAGGTGCGGCAGAGGCCGTGCAGTTGGCGGGCAGGACGAGAATCGTTGAGACGGCTGACCGTGAGCATCTGAGCGTTTTGCTGGACTGTGATCAAGGGCGGCAAACTGCGGGACAGTTGACCTTTCGGGCCTTTCACTGCAATGTGTTGGCCGTCGATCTGGATCTCCACCTTGGCAGGAAGGGCGATGGGGCGTCTACCGATACGGGACATGGGAAAAACTCCTGACCAGAGAAAACTTAAGGTCTAGTAGACAAGACAGAGGACTTCACCACCAATGCCCTGCTTACGAGCCTCCCGGTCGGTCATGATGCCGTTGGAGGTGGAGATGATGGCGATCCCAATTCCTCCCAGCACTCGGGGCAGCTCTTTGTGGTTGCGGTAAACCCGCAGGCCGGGTCGGCTCACCCGCTTTAAGCCATTGATGATGGGCCTGCAGTTGCGGCCTTTGCCCTTGTACTTCAATCGCAACACCACCCGGGCTTGGATCCCTTCTCCCTCCTCCTTCCATTCGCTGACGAACCCTTCCTCATGAAGAACGCGAGCGATGCTGCGGGTCATGCGGGTGGCCGGAACTGCCACCGACTCGTGCCGAGCCATGGTGGCATTGCGAATGCGGGTGAGCATATCGGCGATCGTGTCGTTGGTGTGGGCCATCGGTGGGTCAGTGCTCCTCGGAAGATCGATGCAGATCAAGAAAAGTCAGGGTGGGCAACCTAGGAGGCAAAGGGCATGCCAAACGCTTTGAGCAGGGCACGGCCCTCTTCGTCGGTTTTAGCAGTGGTCACAATTGAAATATCCATACCTCGCAACTGATCTACAGAGTCATAGTTGATTTCGGGAAAAATCAGTTGTTCGCGGATGCCCAGGGTGTAGTTGCCTCGTCCATCAAAGGCTTTGGGGCTGACGCCGCGGAAGTCACGGATACGGGGCAGAGCAATGTTGATCAGGCGATCCAAAAACGCATACATGCGCTCCCGCCGTAGGGTTACCATCAGGCCAACCGGCATGCCCTTGCGAATCTTGAAGCTGGCAATTGCCTTTTTGGCGCGGGTGATCACCGGACGCTGACCGGTGATGGCGCTGATCTCGGCAATGGAGGATTCCAGAGCCTTGGCATTTTGGGAAGCTTCCCCCAAGCCGCGGTTGATCACGATCTTCTCCAGGCGGGGCACCTGATGGATGTTGGTGTAGCCCAACTCCTTTTGCAGCTTGGGGACAATGACGGTGTTGTAGTGGATTTGCAGACGCTGGGGCATGGTGGCTTCTCCTTGTGGCTCTGGGCTGGGTCAGAGCCAAACCAATGGTGGAAAGGGATCAAAAGCTTAGTCGAGAATCTCACCCGTTTTCTTAAGGACGCGAACCTTGCGACCATCGGCGGTGATTTGATAGCCGATACGGCTGGCCACCTCCTGCTTCTTGGAATAGGCCATCACTTTGCAGACGGGAATGGGAGCTTCCTTGGTCTCAATTCGGCCACTTTCCCCTTCTCGCTGAGGTTTGCGGTGGTAGGTAACAATGTTAACCCCTTCCACCAAAACCATGTTGCGTTCGGGAAAAACGCGCAGCACCTCGCCGATTTTGCCTTTGTCATCGCCGGAGATCACCTGCACGGTATCCCCTTGCTTGATACGCATTTTGTAGCGCAGGCTGTTGCGGTGCTTGCGAATGCCCGGTCGCCGAACTAAGCGCCGAATTTGGCTGGGTTTGAGGGGGCGAACCATCAGAGTACCTCCGGGGCAAGGGAGATGATCTTGGTGAAGTTTTTCTCCCGCAGCTCACGGGCTACAGGGCCGAAAACGCGAGTTCCACGGGGGTTGCCGTCGTTGTTGATGATCACGGCGGCGTTGTCGTCGAAGCGGATGCACATGCCGTCGGGGCGACGTACCGTATCGACGGTGCGGATAACAACGGCCTTGACAACATCGGATTTTTTGACGGGCATGTTGGGCAAGGCATCTTTGACGACGCCGATGATCACGTCGCCCAAGCTGGCGTAGCGACGGCCACTGCTGCCCAGCACGCGAATGCACATCATTTTGCGGGCGCCTGTGTTGTCGGCCACCGTCAGCATGGTTTGCTGCTGAATCATAGTTTCTTCACCTCCCTCAGGATTTCGGCAACTTGCCAACGCTTGGTGCGGCTGAGGGGACGGGTTTCCGTGATGCGCACCAGATCCCCTTCTTGACAGCGGTTTTCCTCGTCGTGGGCCTTAAACTTCTTGGTCTTGACGACGATCTTGCCGTACTTCGGGTGAGCGACCCGATTTTCTACGGCAACAACCACCGTTTTTTGCATCTTGTTGCTGACCACAATGCCAATCTTCTCCCGAACAGCCATTACTCCTCCTTGGTTGGGCGTTTGCCCCGCTTGCGTTCTGCCTCTACAGTTAACAGTTGCGCCAGCTTGTGCTTGCGCAGCCGGATGAGATGGGGCTGGTTCAACTGCCGCGTGGCCTGCTGCAAGCGCAGCTCAAACAGCTCTTTCTTGACGGCGTAGATTTCGTTGCTCAGCTCTTCGTCTGATAAAGCACGGGCATCAGCAATTTTGGGCATGGGCATGGCTGAACTCTCCTCATACACTGCTGGTGGCCACCTCTGAAGCCGTTGCCTGGGCGGGCTCTGGCTTTTCAAAGTCGGCTTTGGTTACAAACTTGACCTTAATGGGCAGCTTCTGGGCGGCAAGGCGCATGGCCTCGCGGGCGATGGGCTCTGCCACTCCCCCCATTTCGAAGAGGATACGGCCCGGCTTGACGACACAAACCCAGTACTCAGGGTTGCCTTTGCCGGATCCCATGCGGGTTTCCGCGGCTCGCTGAGTAACGGGCTTGTCGGGAAAGATGCGAATCCAGATTTGGCCACCCCGCCGAACATAGCGGGTCATGGCTCGACGGCTGGCCTCGATCTGTCGAGCTGTAATCCAGGCGGGTTCTAGGGCCACAAGGCCGTATTCCCCAAAGTTGATGCGGTTGCCACGGGTCGCTTTGCCTTTCATGCGCCCGCGCTGTTGCTTGCGGTACTTGGTGCGTTTGGGGCTTAACATGGCCGTTCCTTAAGTCAACTGCGATAGGGATCCCTGGACGTTCCGGTGTTGGCCCTCAGGCCTCCTGAGCCGAGCGATCTTCAAAGGTGGGCCGCCGCCGCTGCTGCCGACGTTTGGGCTGTTGCAGGGGAAACTTTTGTTCGTGACGTTCCTGCCCGGGCAGAACTTCCCCTTTGAAGACCCAGACCTTGACCCCGATGATGCCGAAAGTGGTGTGGGCGAGGTGCTCGGCGTAGTCGATGTCGGCCCGCAAAGTATGCAAAGGGATCCGCCCCTCCCGCGTCCATTCGGTGCGGGCAATCTCGGCCCCGTTCAGACGCCCGGCAATTTGGATTTTGATCCCTTGTACACCTGCCCGCTGGGCCCGTTGGATCACCTGGCGCACGATGCGGCGAAAGGCAATCCGCCGTTCCAACTGTTGGGCAATGTTTTCCGCCAACAAGGTCGCCTCGGCATCGGCACGGGTGACCTCTACTACATTGATGCGAATGGTTCGCTCGCCACCACCTCGTGAACCAGGGCTTTGTCCCGCTAGCGCGGACAGCTCTTTCTGTAGACCTTGGCGCAAAGTCTCTAGGCTGGATCCGCCCCGACCCACGACCACCCCAGGGCGAGCAGCCCGGATCTCTAGGTCAATTTGATCCGCTTTGCGCTCGATTTGGATATCGGCCAAACCAGCACTGCTCAGTTGCTTGGTCAGGTAGGTGCGAATCTGGTCGTCCTCCTGTAACAAGGCTGGGTAGCGGGCTGGATCGGCAAACCAGCGGCTGCGATGCTCCTTAATCACGCCGAGGCGGAAACCGGTGGGGTGGATCTTCTGTCCCATGGTGGTGTCGGTTGAAGGGTAAAGGACTAGAAATACAGGAGGTTAAGAGGCCGTCGCCGCTTCAGCTTCCTCTATGGGCCGGACGGCGATGGTGATGTGACAGGTGCGCTTGCGAATGGGGTAGGCCCGCCCTTGGGCGCGGGGGCGAAACCGTTTCAGGACGGGCCCCTGATCAGCATAGGCCTGGCTGATCACCAGATCCCAGGGATCCAAGCCGTTGTTGTGCTCTGCGTTGGCCACCGCCGAGCGCAGCACCTTACGAACCGGCTCACAGGCAGCGTAGGGCATGAACTCCAAAAGAATCAGGGCATCGGCATAGGTGCGCCCACGGATCTGATCCAACACCCGCCGCACTTTAAAGGGGGACATGCGGATATAGCGGGCTACCGCTTTAACCTCAGGGGATGAATCGGCCATGGCCCTCTCCTTGCCTACTCGATACTTTCCTGTTCGTTATTCCTCTCAACGGCGAGCGGCTTTTTTGTCGCTCCCCGCGTGACCGCGGAAGGTACGGGTGGGAACGAATTCCCCCAGCTTGTGACCCACCATCTGGTCAGTGATGTAGATGGGCACGTGTTGCTTGCCGTTGTGAACGGCGATGGTGTGACCGATCATGACGGGCAAGATGGTGCTGGCCCGCGACCAAGTCTTGATCAGGTGTTTCTCGTTGCGCTCGTTCATCTTCTCCACCTTGAGAAGCAGCTTGGCATCCACAAAGGGGCCTTTTTTCAGCGAACGTCCCATAAGAACCTCAACCGTTTGATAAGCAATTCACTGTCGAAAAAGCTTCGGGGAGCGAATGGCCAGCGGCTACTGAGCAGCCCTTCCGCCCTTGTCCCGGCGGCCTCCGCGACGGCGACCGCGCACGATGAATTTGTTGCTGGGCTTGTTGCGTTTGCGGGTTTTGTATCCCAGGGTGGGCTTGCCCCAAGGGGTGACAGGGGTACTGCGGCCTATGGGGGCTCGCCCTTCCCCGCCGCCATGGGGATGATCCACAGGGTTCATCACCGAGCCACGCACCTTAGGACGGCGCCCCAACCAACGGCTACGACCCGCCTTGCCCAGGCTGATGTTGTTGTGGTCAACGTTGCCCAGTTGGCCGATGGTGGCGTAGCACTCGCCGCGGATCATGCGGACTTCGCCGGAGGGCAGCTTGAGGGAGACATATTTGCCTTCTCTGGCCACCACTTGAGCGCCAGCCCCGGCAGCGCGAACCATCTGTCCGCCGCGACCAGGATACAGCTCCACGTTGTGAACCACCGTTCCCAGGGGGATCCGCTCCAGGGGCATGGCATTGCCGATCTCAAAGGGGGCCTCTGGCCCGGCCATGATGGTGGATCCCACCTGTAGGTTGCGGGGAGCGAGGATGTAGCGTTTTTCGCCGTCTTCGTATTCCACCAGGCAGATGTGGGCGCTACGGTTGGGATCGTACTCCACAGTTTTGACGGTCGCCGGGATCCCCCGCTTGTCGCGACGGAAGTCGATGATGCGGTAAAGCCGCTTGTGGCCACCACCGCGGTGCCGGCAGGTGATGACGCCACGGTTGTTGCGCCCTTTCTTGCGGTGAATAAATTGCAGCAGCGACTTTTCCGGTCTGGGCCGCTTGCCGTTCTCGTCACGGGACAGCTCCTCGAAGTCAGAGACCGTCATGTGACGGGTGCTGGGGGTGTAGGGTCGGAGAGTACGAATGCCCATGGCTCAGGTAGGGGTGGGGGACGGGACAACAACAGCTCAAAAGGGGCGTTCAGGTGTCCGGGAAGAGGGTGATGGAATCTCCCTCCGCCAAGGTCACGATGGCTCGCTTGGGACGGGTGCGGTAGCCCACAAAGCGGCCCACCCGCCGTTGCTTGCGCGGGAGCTTCAGGGTGTTGACGGAAGTAACTCGCACGCGGAACATTTCTTCGACGGCAGCTCGGATGAGCGGCTTGGTGGCGGTGGGCAGCACTTCAAAGACATATTTGCGCTGCTCCATCAAGGCGGTTGCCTTTTCGGTGATGACGGGGCGCAACAGGACGTCGGCCAGGATCCGCTTGCTCTCAGTCATCGCTTTCCTCCTCTGCTGGGGCTGCTTCGGCCTCTTCTACCGTTGACGGCTCTGCTCCTTGAGCCAGTTCTTCTGCTGGATCTTGGGGCTCTTCGGTTTGCTCTTCTGGCCCCTGCGGATCTGCTGGACGTCCTTGGAGGGCAGCTTGGTTTTCCTGGGCCTCAGGTTGGGCTGGGGTTTGCTCTGCTTCCTCGTGTTCGCTTTCTGGAACGGCCTGATCTTCCGGCCCATCTCCGGGCAGGGCCTGATCTTCGGCTATGTCGGCCTGAGGTGCATCCTCAGAGGGAGTCTCCAGAACTGCCGGCGCAGCGTCGGATCCCCAACGGGCCTTGAGTTGCTCTAGGGCAGAAACGGTGATCAGCACCCAATCGACGTTGAGCAGATCGAAAACGTTGATCTGATCCAGGCCGATCAGCTTAACGCGGGCGATGTTGCGCACGGCCCGCTCTACGGCTTCCGAGCGTTCGGCAACGATGAGCAGAGCCGATTGATCTTCCATCACCCCCCAGCGCAGCAAAGCCTGGGCCACAGCACGGGTTTTGGGCGGGTTGAGCTGCTCCTGGAAATCCTCCACGACGATCAGGTCTTCCACCCGACTTTGCAGAGCGGTGCGCAGGGCCAGTTGCCGTTCTTTGCGGTTCATGGCCAGGTTGTATTCCCGCTTGCGGGGGCCGAAGATCACCCCCCCTTTGCGCCAAAGTGGGGAGCGGATGGAGCCGGCACGGGCCCGACCGGTGCCTTTCTGCTTCCAAGGCTTGCGACCGCCGCCGCGCACCTCAGCTCGGGTCTTGGTGTGGGCGTTGCCCTGACGAGCATTGGTCATCTGCCGGCGCAGTGCCAGATAGAGGATGTGGGCGGCTGTTTCGGGACGAGCAACTTTAAGGCTCAGCTCCGCGCTGCCCACCGTTTCCCCTTGCCAATTTTTCACCACACAACTTGCCATGGTTCCCTCGTCTTTGCGGATGCCGGTCAACCTTGGTTTCACCCAGGGATCCCTCCCCTAACGCTTGTTGCCCACCTGCTTGGCAGGGGTGATCTCCAGCAGCCCTCCTTCTACGCCGGGCACGCAGCCCTTAATCACCAACAGATCCCGCTCCGGATCCACCTGCACCAACTGCAATTTGCGGGTGGTGACTCGGCCACCTCCCAGCCGCCCTGCCATGCGCATCCCCGGAAACACGCGGCCTGGGGTTGTGCCGGCGCCAATGGAACCCGGTCGGCGGTGGTTTTTGGAGCCGTGGGACATGGGGCCACGACCGAAGTGGTGGCGCTTTTGATAGCCGGCAAACCCTCGCCCGATGGAGGTACCTGCCACATCCACCAACTGGCCGGGGGAAAACATCTCGACGGTAATTTTCTGCCCCAATTGGTAAGCTTCCGGCTGATCAACGCGAAACTCTCGCAGGTGGCGCAGCAGCTCTGTCACCCCTGCTTTGCTGAGGTGGCCCCGCTGCGCCCGCGTGAGATGCTTTTCAGTGGTGGGCAAGTAGCCCAACTGAATGGCGTTGTAGCCGTCTGTGGCCTGGGTTTTGATCTGGGTCACGGTGCAAGGCCCCGCCTGTACGACGGTAACCGGAATGGCCAGCCCCTCTGGTGAGAAGATCTGGGTCATGCCGACTTTTCTTCCAAGGATGCCAAGTGCCACAAGAACCTCCAATCGAGCCTGCACGACTCGCTTTCATCAATTCAGAGCCGACTCACTCCGACAATCAGCCGACCTTTCGCGAAGCGGGCTGTAGGCTAATGGCTCAGTCAGCCGGATGGATAGACATACAGCAACAGCGTGGCAGCAGAAAGCTCAGAACAAGGCTGAGTCTGCCAACTCAGGCGAAAAAGCGAGGCAGGGAGAATCAGGGATCCCTGTCCCCAGAGCCTAAGATCAGCATCGGCAACGCTGATCCTCTCGCCTAGTTCACCCCAAAGTTACACGCCAAACTGCTTTTGCTAAGAGCTGCTCAGACTTGCCTGCAAAGAGGCAGTATCTGGGGTAGCAGCGCACCAGGTCGCCAAAGCGGATGGGCTTAGTTGGCAACGGAAAACGATCATAATGAAGCGAAGGCCCGTTTGTCCAGACTTTTGCCGAGAAAATGGGCTGGTTGGGGAGGCCAGCAATGGCGAGAGCAGCTCAGGCGGAAGAAAAGAGCCATTGGCGGGGGAAGCCATCTCCCTTCAAAAGTGTGATGGGCTGGGCAGGCAGTGGGCTGACCCAGGCTTGTGTGGATCACTATCGAAGTTTGTTGCAGGCGGGATCCGATCCGGGCCGGGTCTTGTTTTTGGTGCGGAGTCAACGGCAAGCGGATGAGGTGTTGCGGCGCTTGCAGCAGTCCAGTTCGGGCTTGGTGGGGCCGTGGCGGATCGAGACGTTCTTGCAGCGGGTTGGGCGCTCTCTGGCCGATCATTGGCCGCAGGTGTGTGCCCGCCTTCCTCAGTTGCCTCCTCAGTTTGAGCCGATCCCCTTGGCCAAAGATCTTACTCAATTTCTCTGCGAACGAGCCTGCGCTTTGTGCCCTCGGCATGGGGAAGCCTTTGCCGGGGTCGGGCTCAAGGAGTTCCAGATCTGGGATCAGATCAGCAGTGCTGCTTATATTGCGGGGGCTTCGGGTTTGCCGGCAGAGGTGGTGGGATCCCGGCTGGCCCGGGCTTGGCCCGAGGAGGCAGATCCGCGGCGGGCAGAGGCTTTGCAGGCAATGGGCTGCTGTGTGGGTCGGCTGTGGGAGGCAGCGCTTCGGTTGGGATCCCTGGATTTTGGCCTGCAAATTCGGCTGTTTGGCGAGCACATCCTGCCGCTGGCGGAGTTTTGGCAAGAGTGGGATCACCTGATTGTGGATCAGGCGGAAGACAGTTGTGCCGTGGCGCTGGAGTTTTACCGGCAGGGGCAATCCCATCTGCAAAGCCAATTTTTCAGCTACACCCTTGGTGGTGGGGTTTCCTTGACCGGGATCCCAGAGGCAGTAGCTGACTTCTTGATGGCAAAAACGCAGGTTCAGTTTCTGGAGGGGAGCCATCGCGCTTCAGCAGGCATGATCCGCTTAGGGGTGCAGATTGCGCGGGTGTTGGATCCCCAGTTTTCTCATCCGCTGCCCGAGCCGCAGGGGGGAGGACTGCCGCTGGTGCAAACGCTGGAGGAAGAGACCCAGTTTGCGGCAGTGGAGGTGATGGTTGCTCAAATTCGCCGGCTTTTGGGGGCCGGGATCCCGGCCCATCGCATTGCTGTTTTGCTGCCCCGTATGGATGTGGGGGTGAGCCTGAGCTTGCAGGAGCAGTTGTCGGAAGTGCCGGTTTTGCCGATTGCCCCCTTCCCGGCCTTGATCCGCTATCCCTTGGTGCGGGCGGTGCTGACGGCAGCAGAATTGGCCCATCCCGAGTGGGGCGCTTTTCCCACTTTGCCGGCTTGGCGGCTGATGTTGAGCTGGGTGCTGGGGCTGGATCCCATTCGGGCGGCTCTGTTGGCCGAAGATACCTGGGATCCGGTGGGGCGTTCTCTGCGTCCCCGAACGGCAGTACGGCAGCCAGAGCGGGTGGGGTTTGCCAACCTGGAGCGCTACCAGCGACTGTTCGATTGGCTGCGCGGCTATCGTCCCGGCCCTTCATTGGCCGCTTTCTTCCAGCAGTTTTTTGCCGATCACTTGGCCTCGGTGATTGCTTCCCCTCAGGATCAAGAGCTGCTGCGCGTATTGATGGAAGCGGCACAACGGTTTCGTCAGGCCTTCCCTGCCGAAGGGGATCCCGCCTTTTTGGCCATGATCCGCTCGGGACAGACCCCCAGCAGCAGCCGCTTCGAGCCCGACTATTCCCGTTACTTGGTAGTTGCAACTCCGGGGGCCTACATCACTCGGGGTTTGGAGGCGGATTACCAATTTTGGTTTGATATCACCAACCCCAGCTGGTCCCGCTCCCTCTGGCATGTGCTCTACAACAGCCGTGTGCTGACGCCGGAATGGGACGGGGAGGTTTCCGATGCGGCGCGGGATTTACAGGCGCGTCAACAGATTTTGGCCCGCACGCTGCTGAACCTCTGTTGCCGCACTCAGAAGGGGCTGTGGCTGGTGCGCCCCAATTTTAATTATCGCGGCGAGGAGAACACCAGTATTTTGGACTATCTGATTTTGAAGGGGTTGAAGGCCATGGCAACCGCCGGCTAAGGGAGAGCCTATCCTGAAAGGGTGCTGGCAACTCAGGCCTCCAAGAAATCGGGGGATGCACTGCAGGAATGGTCAAAGGCAAGGGTTTTAGAAGAGCGGCGCAGCCGCCCCTCTTATTGTGGGGGTAGGAGTCGGCGGCAAAGTGTCTTAATCTTGTTTGAAACAACGATAAAGCAATACAGCAGAGCCTTTCCAAGAAATGGCTGGCCGGGATCCCTCTCAGGCAGGGGTAAGACTGAGTCTTTAAGCGTACCGCAGCTTTGCAGCTTTATAGCCTCTTCACAGAGCCTTCATGAAAGGCAAATAGGGGTATTCTTGGACGAGAGCTGTCTTGCGAGATCCAGGGAGAAAGGCTTTATCTCCCCTTTGTCTCGGCGGATCTGGACTAGCTTGGGTTGAGTTTCCTTGGGCTGCCATGGGCTGATGGATCCTGCCACCTTTCTGGAGCACTATGGGTTTGAGCTGGAAGGTCAACCCAGCCAGGTTTGGGTGGAGCGCTGGAGCCAGTCGTTCCCGGCCCGTTGGATCCCGGTGGCTTTGCTGGAAGCCCTCTACCAGGGGCGGTACAAGGCCACCTCTGTGGAGCAGCTTCTCCGCCTTTGGCAGCGTCGCGGCTCTCCTCATCTTACCTTTCCCCCAGAAATCGGCCAGTTCCTTTGGCAGGAGCAGCAGGAGCTGATCCGCTCTTTGGCTTCGGCTGCCTTTGCCTGTTCTCCTCTGCCGCCGGTACCCCCCGCGGGATCCCTGTTTTCCAGAGAACCGGCCATATCTCTAAACTTGTTGTTGGAGCAGTTGCAGGAGCTTCCCCCCAAGCTGCGCCGCCTGCTTGCCCAGTCCCCTCCTCCCCAACTCGCCCGTGCTGGTGGGGCAGAGTCCTCAGGGATCCTAGAGCTCCAGCAGACGGTCGTTGACCCTCCAACTCCTGCCGAGCCCCCTCAGGGACAGTCTTGATGGGCTTGCCACTCTCTTTCCTCAGGGATCCTGGCCATGAACTTTCCCCTCGATTGCGACAGCGGTGCGGAGCACATTTTTGCCGCCTTGCCCTGTGGGGTGATCACCGTCAGCGACACGCGCACCCCTGAAACCGATCACAGCGGCCAGTTTATCTGCACAGCCCTCCAGGAGTCCGGCCACCGGGTGGAGAGATATTGCATTCTCCGAGATGAACCGCAGCT
The DNA here is from genome assembly GCF_054059455.1 of Thermostichus sp. MS-CIW-23. NCBI lineage: Bacteria > Bacillati > Cyanobacteriota > Cyanophyceae > Thermostichales > Thermostichaceae > Thermostichus > Thermostichus sp. MS-CIW-23. The sequence goes on from NZ_JBSSCC010000020.1 coordinate 47,971, forward strand.
CATTCGAGAGCAGGTTCAGGATTGGGCCGGATCCCTGCCGGTGATCTTGTTGAATGGTGGCACAGGCATCGCCCCCCGCGACACCACTTACGACGCCATCGAGGCTCTCCTGGAAAAGACCTTGCCCGGCTTTGGGGAGATCTTCCGCCAGCTCAGCTATGCCCAGATTGGCAGTCGGGCCATCGCCTCTCGGGCCATCGCCGGGATCCACGGAAAGTGCTTGATCTTTTCCATGCCTGGCTCCCCAGCAGCCGTGCAACTGGCTATGCGCAGCCTGATCCTGCCGGAGCTACCCCACCTGGTTAAGCAACTGCACCAGGGCAAGCATTGAGGCAGCAGGCCGTCTTAGTGATCCCCTCTTAGGCCAAGAGGGCAGTCGCCTTGGCAAGAGCCTCCTCCCGCAGCAGAGCGGCTTTATCGGTGCGCTCCCAGGGCAGATCCAGATGGGTTTGCCCAAAGTGCCCATAGACCGCTACATTTTGGTAGAAGCGCCCTCCCCGTTGGCGGGGCAGCTCCCGCAGTTGGAACTGGGCCAAAATGGCTGCCGGCCTCAGATCGAAGTGGCGCTGCACCAGCCGCAACAGCTCTTCGTCGGGGATGCGCCCTGTGCCAAAGGTTTCCACCAAAATGTTGATGGGGCGGGCTACCCCAATGGCGTAGCTCACCTGCACTTCACATTTTTGCGCCAAGCCAGCTGCCACGATGTTCTTGGCCACGTAACGAGCCGCATAGGCAGCGCTGCGATCCACCTTGGTGGGATCCTTGCCGGAGAAGGCCCCGCCCCCATGGCGAGAATAGCCGCCGTAGGTATCGACGATGATCTTGCGTCCGGTCAGGCCCGCATCTCCCTGAGGGCCGCCGATGACAAACTTGCCGGTGGGATTGGTGAGGAAGCGGGTGTGGCTATCCGGCTTGATGGGCAGCTCGGCAAACACCGGCGTGACCACTGCCTCCCAGAGATCGGCGCGGATCCGCTCTTGCACCGCCGCCTCTTCCGTAATGGCGCCAATCGTGGGTGTGTGCTGGGTGGAGATGAGCAGGGTGTGAATGCCCACCGGGCGACCTTCCTCATAGGCCACAGTCACCTGCGTTTTGCCATCCGGGCGCAGATAGGGCAGGGTGCCGTTTTTGCGAACCGTGGCCAACTGGCGGCTGAGGCGGTGGGCCAAGCTAATGGGCAAGGGCATCAACTCGGGAGTTTCATCGCAGGCAAAGCCAAACATCAACCCCTGATCCCCGGCCCCGACCAAGTCGAATTGATCTTCCTGGGAGCCGCGACTTTCCAGGGCCATGTTCACCCCTTGGGCAATATCGGGAGATTGCTCATCGAAAGCCACCAACACCGCGCAGCTTTCTGCACAAAACCCATTCTTGGCATCGGTATAGCCAATTTCGGCCACCTTGTCCCGCACCAGACGGGTGAAGTTGACCTGCGCTTGCGAGGTGATCTCCCCAGTCAACAAAACCAGGCCCGTATTGACCACCACCTCGGCGGCCACCCGACTGAGGGGATCCGCCGTCAAGAGGGCATCCACGATGGCATCGGAGATCTGATCGCAGATTTTGTCGGGGTGCCCCTCCGTCACCGACTCCGAGGAAAACAAAAACGACTTGGACAACGAACCTTCTCCTTAAAGCTAGAACTGAGAACCTGAACAAAAAACAATGCTCACCCGCTCGTTCATCATCCGTGGGAGAAAGAGCCAACCAGGGATCCCCAGGTGCTCCGCACCAGCCCCAACTCAGCCAGAGGAAAGGCCCAGCAACCAGCAAGCGTTCTGCACCGCTGACGCACCAGCACTGCCGCGAAGGCCTTGCCCCGCTGCCGCGACCAGAGCTATGGGAGCTGCTAAAGGATAAAGTTGCCAGAAAAGTCCCCCGCCAAAGAGGGCTATCCTCTAGAGAAAACTTTATTGCCTTTATCTTTCGGTTACTGACTAACCGCAGGAATTGGCACCGTAGCGGAGGCTTCCGCCGGGTTGCCGCAGCTTCATTGGGCCTGGTCCCTCAGTCTGCTCTGGATAAAGAACGGAACTTGTCCCTATAGTACCCCCAACCTCCGCCCATTTGTCAAAAAAATAAGCTGTGGGCGGCTTCAGCCAAACAGACCCTGCCACCAGTCTGTCCCCTGAGCGGCTTTGAGAAAGAATGCGCCGGCCAAGCCCAGGGGGGAGAGAACGCCGAGAAAGCCAACTGTCCCCAATCCCCAAGCCAAGCGGTGCAGATGCTTTTTGTCGGCAGGATTTGGCGTCGTTTCGGCTGAGATGGCCAACAGGGATCCCAAGGCTGCCAATAGGGATCCCCCCAGACCTGCAAAGTAGCTGGGCGCTAGCCACGGTTGCAACTCGGCGGCAGATACGACTTGGATGCGGGGCAAGACTTGAAAACACCCTATTGCCAGCACTGCCCAGATGAAGCAGTACATTAGCAGGCTATCTCGGAAAGCGGCAGCCGGTTCTCTCATATCCCAGCCGAATGAAACCGGATTAGGATAAAGGCGGTTCACTGTGGGGAACTTGGGTTTGCCCCGACGGTCGCGCCAGTGGTGCAGTTCCCCTCAGCCTGTGTGGCGAATCTCGATTCCTTTTGATTATGGCCCAACCCGCCCTGTCTGGCTGGCCTGCACCGGCTTCGGGATCCCAGCCCCTGCCCCCCTCGACAACAGAACTTGAGGCTGCTTGCGATAGCTCACCGGGCACAGAGGCTGACCCAAACTGGCGGCACCGCCAAAGAATGCAAAAACGCCAGCAGATCCAGCGGCAGCGTCTGTCGGGCATGCGAGATGACAAGGGCTTGATCATCGTACACACCGGGCAGGGCAAGGGAAAGACCACGGCTGCCTTTGGCATGATCTTCCGCGCCCTCGGCCAGGGATTGTCGGTGGGGGTGGTGCAATTTATCAAGGGGGCCTGGGATCCAGGAGAAGCCAAGCTATTGCGGAAATTGGCCGAGCATCCAGAGCTGGGCCTGGGGAAAATAGCTTTTTACGCCATGGGAGAGGGCTTTACCTGGGAAACCCAAGACCGGGAGCGAGACATCGCCCATGCACAGGCGGCCTGGGAAAAGGGGCGGGAGCTGTTCACCAGCGGGGAGTTTCAGTTGGTACTTCTGGATGAGATCAATGTCGCCCTCAAGTTGGGATATCTCTCGCCGGACAGGGTGTTGGCCGGGCTAGCGGAGAAACCGGAGCGGGTTCACCTGATCTTGACGGGGCGGGGCGCGCCGGCAGCGTTGATCGACCGAGCCGATCTGGTGACGGAGATGACTTTGGTCAAGCATCCCTTCCGTGACCAGGGGATCAAGGCGCAAATCGGCATCGAGTTCTAACCCTTGGGCAGGAAAGATGGCCATTCTGCTGGCGGCGGCAGCAAGCGGCAGCGGCAAAACCACCATCACTCTGGCTCTGTTGGCCGCTCTGAGGCGACGGGGCCTGCGCATCCAACCTTTCAAGGTGGGGCCGGATTACATTGATCCTCTGTTTCACACGGCGGTGAGCGGGATCCCCTGTCGCAATTTGGATCCCTTCTTGACCGACGAGGACTTTGTGCAGCGCTGCTTTCGCCACCATTGCCAGGGCAAGGATGGAGCCATTGTGGAGGGGGTAATGGGCCTCTTCGATGGACGAGCGCCGGGATCCCTGCCCCTCCCCGAGGGCGGAACGGAGCCTTTTTTTGCCAGCAGCGCCCATGTGGCCCGCCTGCTCGGGATCCCTGTGGTGCTGGTGATCGATGGCAGCGGCATGGGAACGACGGTGGCCGCTTTGCTCTACGGCTTGAGCCGCTGGGATCCCCGCCTCTCCATTGCTGGGGTGATTTTCAACCGGGTGGCCTCGGAGCGGCATGGACAAATCTTGCAGCAGGCAGCGGCTGCAGCGGGGATCCCAGTCTTGGGCCAGTTTCCCCGGCGGGAGGATTTGCGGTTGCCCAGCCGACACCTGGGGTTGGTGCCTGTCTCAGAACTGGATCACTTCCCCCACTGGCAAGCTGCCTGGGCCGAGCTGGCCGAGCAACACGTCAATTGGGATAGCCTATTGCCCCTCATTCGGAGGCTTCCTCCAGCGGTAGGAGAGCTGTGGCCAGGGATCCCCCCTCTCACCGAAAGGACTCCGCCCCGCCGCTGCGAACAGGTACGGGTGGCGGTGGCCCAAGACCACGCCTTTAACTTCTACTACGCCGACAACTTGGATCTGTTGCGGGCCTGTGGAGCCGAGCTGCTGGAGTATTCCCCCCTCCAGGTGGGACTATGGCCGCCGGATCCCTGCGATGGCGTGCTGCTGGGGGGAGGGTTCCCGGAATTGTTTGCAGCACCTCTATCTGAGAGCATTAACCAACAACCTCCCCCGCCCACCCACCCACCCCTCTACGCCGAGTGCGGCGGACTGATGGTGCTGGGCCAATCCCTTACCGATTTTCAGGGAAAGACCTACCCGATGGCCGGGCTGTTGCCCATCACAGTAGACATGGCCAACCGGCTATGTTTGGGCTACCGCGCAGCTGCCGTTTTGCGCCCAACCCTGCTGGCGCCAGCTGGGGATCGCCTGCGCGGGCATGAATTTCACCGCTCCCGCAGCACCCCCATCTCCCCCAGCCCAATCTACAGCTGGGGATCCCCCGCCCAGCTTCAACAGGAAGGATGGGCCACCGAGCGTCTTCACGCTTCGTACCTGCATCTGCACTGGGGATCCCGTCCTGATTTGGCCCTGAGATTATTACAGAACTTCTTAAGAATCTCGAAAGGGGATCCCTAAAAAACCGTGCCATCGCTGAGCAGTTGGATGGGAGGAGAAGCATCTGGCCTAAGCTGGGCCGCTATTTGCCGTCCTGCCGTCCAGGTTCCCCCTTGCAGTATTTTCACCAGGGGCAACTCCTGGGCAGAGCAGCCAAGCCTTTCCCGGATTAAGGAGGCAACTTGATCCAGCAAAATCACCGTCAGGGCTCGCCACTCCACAATCACCGTCGAATCTGGGGGATGCGGTTGCTGCCCAATCTCCGGCTGCTTGAGCTGGATCACCCCCAAATCCACAAACAGCCCCCCGTTGCGATACTCCGCCAAACCCGTCAGCTCATCCAAACCCTCGATTGGGATCCCCTCCTGCTGCAACGGCTCCAGCAGGGAATAGGTCATCCATTGGGACAACTTGTGAAAAGGCACCCAATGGCTCCCCGGCTCCGTTTGGGGCAGGTGGGGATAGGGCCAGACATCCCCCAGAGGGATCCCGGCCAGCGAGACTCGCCCAGGCCAAATGGAGCTAAACCCCCTCTGAACTGCCTGGAAGACCTGTGCTGCTTTGATCCCACGGCTGGGATCCTCGGGTTGGATTGCTTCCCACAACCGGCCAGGACGGGGAAGATTGTGACCGGATCCAAAGTAATGAGGTTGAGCCCGCAAAGTTTGTGCCAACCTTTGCAGCAGTTGCCAGCGCCCCTCCAGTCCCAGTAAAGGATTTTCCGGCCCCACCTGGAAAGCTGCTGCCAAATCCGCCAAGGTGATCCGCTCCAGGCCCGCCGCATCCACCTGCAGAGGCTGCTGGGGATCGCTGGAAAACCCACCTTGCCAGAACCAGTCGAAACTGGCCAAGGCCAAACCTTCGGAACGACCCACCACCGTCTGACTTTCTGGATCCCAGTACTTCCAGGCAGAGCCTGCGCCTGCGTCCAGCAACACGCTGACGATGGCCAGATCCCACTTGCATCGCAGCCGCTCCAGCGGATCCATGTCTTTAAGTCGATTTTCCAGACGGGTTAGGCGCTCCCCGGATCCCACCTGAAAATGTTGCCAGCGGCTGTGGAAGGGAATTTCCCCGTTGGGATAATGGGCCCGCATTGTGGTGATCACATAGTCGGCTACGGATCCCAGCCGGTTCAGGTCGAGGCGAAAATGCTCTGATTCACGGGCCAAAACCCTTTCCAATAGCAACCGACAGCGATCCCGAACGGCTTGGGGACTCTGCAAATAAGCCACTCGTTTTTCCAGATCAACAGGTGTCAGCATCAAGCCGTTCCTTCTCAATTGTCCATGCCGAGAATTTTCTCAGCATAATCGGGCGGGAACCCACCTTGATCTGCATTCGTCTGCAAGCCTTGGCCCACTTGACACTCTAACGCGCTGGCCTCTTATCAAAAGACTACGTCCCGCTTCTCGATGGTTGAAACCCTTGCAGGAGAAAGCTTTGAGGCAACTTTCCGCCCTCTGTCCTGATGACACGAGCAGCCCTGAGCCATTTTGAGAAAAGACTGGGCCAAGCACTGGGTGAGGATCCCGATAGATAAGAGCATTGACTCGAGGTAAATTTTGATGTCCCTGTTAAGAGAAGTGTTGAATACTACATTTCACTGAGGTAGACCTTGCCTACTCTGTGGCCTTAATCACTTCCTTGAGGGGTTGTCGATTGTTATGATAGATGTAATCCTAGTCCTAAGCATAAATTACTAGTTAGGTCATTTGCAGCTAGGCTGAGCCCCACAGAGGCCAATTCATTAGGGAGGAGTGTGATGTTCACACGGTTGGCGGAACAATACCGCAGCTATGTTCAAGATCTGGTGATGAGTTTGCAGGCCCTGGCCATCGTTTTGGAGAAGCGGGGCTACCCAGCCTCTTGCTACACCTGTGGTACGTCTTTCGAGAGTGCCTCGTTTATGGTCAGCTTACGAGAGGGGCACCTGATTCGCTTTTTGGTTTCCGAATGCTCCATTAGCTGGACAGAAATGCGGGATGACCGAGAGCTCATGAAATTGGAAGGAGCAGAGGCAATTCGCCAACTGCAAGAGCTGGCAGAGCTCATCAAAGACGAGCTGTTGGTCGCCGCCACGCCGGCTGAAGCTCTGGTGGCCAGCACCTGATCCTGGCAGGCCCTAGGTCTGCTCAAACCCAAGCCGTAGCCGATTGGACAACTAAGCCTAACCTTCTAGGCCGCTGCTTTGGAGATTTTTCCCCTGTTGAGGAGTAAGGGTGGAATAGGGATCCCCCTCGACGGAGTGGCAGTTGGCTGGCTGCCCATGCCGCTTGTATGGGGATCCCAGATGACCCGCTCTCCCAGCTTGTATCTGGAGTGGTTTGTGGCGGCAAAGCCTCTCTGAGTAAAGTCTGAGTAAGGTGTCACCGCTGCCAGGGATCCCCTGTTGACGGCTTTATCTTATAACTCTGACCCAATACCCCCAAGGGGATTCGAACCCCTGTCGCATCCGTGAAAGGGATGTGTCCTAGGCCTCTAGACGATGGGGGCGCTCTCCGACAAGGCGATCCTAATCCTAAAGAAGGATAAGTAAGCTTGTCAACCTTTTAATCTGCATCCCCAGACCCACGCCCTGCCAAGTTCAGAATCAAGATCCCCAACAGAGCCAGGCTCAGCAGGCTGGCAATCACAATCGGTTCATCTGGGATCACGTCCATCTTGGCTTCACCAAATTTTCGGGCTGGAGGCCCGCACCATAGCCGCAGGCTTGGTGTCGGGAGGAAAGCCCGCCTCCTTATAGGTTTGCTGGTCAAAAGTCT
>NZ_JBSSCC010000021.1:0-50763 GCF_054059455.1 Thermostichus sp. MS-CIW-23
CAGAAAGATCAACTGGTAGTAATCCGTACTGAACATATTATACATTATTTTCAGTATAGTTGAGCTTATTATTGACTAGAGTCATGCTCTCCCCTTGAGAGAGGGGAGCTACGCAATGGGGAGTTTCACTGGGATGTTATGGTCATTTCAGGTTAAGGTGAGACGCCTGGGCTGCTGATCGCGCCAGCGGGACGGAGTCCTTGAAAAGCCCTATAGCCTGCTGCACTCAGAGTTTTAGGTGTGGGTGCAGTGCCCTAGTTTAATTGAAATGACCATACTGGCAATACAGGGATCCCTGAAAATAGACAGGATGGCGGGGAGGGCTAGTCATGATTGAGGCGGGGGCAAGCGTCTTGAGGCGGATGTTGGGCGTCTACGGCAGCTCTAAGATGGGCGTTCTGCTGCTGTTGGGGTTTTCTTCGGGTTTGCCGCTGCTGCTGATCAACACCACCTTGAATGCTTGGCTGACCCAAGCGGGCTTGACCACCATTGCCATCGGCTTGTTTAACCTGCTCAATTTGCCCTACTCCTTTAAGTTCTTGTGGTCGCCTGTTCTGGATCGATTTCTGTTGCCGGCACCGGGATCCCTGCGGGGCAGTCGGCGGCGGGGGTGGATGGCCCTGACCCAGGTGCTGTTGCTGCTCAGCATAGGGCTACTGGGTTTTCAGGATCCGACCCAAACCTGGCTGGAAGCCTTGGGATGGGAAGAGCTGGCCCAGACTTGGCCGGGCATCACAGTTTTCACCCGCCCGATCTTTCTGGTGGGGTTGCTGGTGGCTTTTTTGAGCGCCTCTCAGGACATCGCGGTGGACGCTTACCGTACCGATATCTTGGCGGAGCGGGAGATGGGGGCAGGGGTAGCCATTTTCGTATTTGGCTACCGCATCGCGCTGTTGGTCAGCAGTGGCGTGAGCTTGATCTTGGCGGACTATTTGCCCTGGTGGCAGGTGTACGGGATCATGGCGCTGCTGATGTTGATCGGGTTGATTACCTCGTTTTTGGCCCCTGAGCCGGAAAACAGCGCCCTCAAGCCTACCTCTTTGCGGTCGGCCATCATCGAGCCGTTTCAATCTTTTTGGCGGCACCGCTTGGCCTGGGCGATCCTGCTGTTTGTGGTCTGCTTCAAGTTGCCGGATAGCTTGGCAGGGCAAATGACCCCCACATTTTTGTTGCAGACGGGGTTTAGCACCAGCGATCTGGGCATTATCCGCAGTTGGATAGGCTTGTTGGCCACCTTGGCTGGGGCTTTTGTGGGGGGGGAGTGGGTCAGCCGCATCGGCACCTACCGCTGTCTGTTCATTTTCGCAGCCTTGCAAGGGATCGGCAATTTGGGCCTAGGAGCGATTGGGTTGGTGGGGCAAAACTATCCGCTGCTGCTGGGGGCAACCATTTTCGACAACATGGCCGGGGGCATGGGCACGGCTGCTTTTCTGGCTTTTTTGATGAGCCTTTGCGATCGGCAATTTAGTGCCACCCAGTATGCTTTGCTCACCAGTGTATTTGCCGTGGGGGGAACCTTGGCCGGGGCTGTGTCAGGCTATTTGGCGGCTGCGGTCAATTGGCCTTTGTTTTATTTGATTACAGCGATGACAGCCGCTCCGGCAATGGTGATCCTGCTGTGGCTCGGCCCCCCTTCATCGCCTGCAACCCCGGCCACAACCGCATCTGAACCGTAACTGCCCCACCGCAAATCCGGTTCTAATAGCCTTGCCTTGAACGCAACAAGGATGGCCGCCTACAGCGCAGCCCCGATTTTGGCCGCCAGATCCACCAGCCGCGCCGCATAGCCGTACTCGTTGTCATACCAGGAGAGCACCTTCACCGTGCGATCCCCTAAGGTCATGGTGGATCCCAAATCCACAATGGAAGAGTGGGGATCCCCGACGATATCCGCCGAGACGATCTCCGGTGGAGCAATGGCCAGGATGCCGCGCAGCGGGCCTTCTGCAGCCTCGACAAAGGCTTGGTTGACGGCTTCTCTGGTGATGGGCTGCTCGGTACGCACCACAAAGTCCACAATCGAGCCGGTCAAGGTGGGCACCCGCAGCGCCAGGCCATCCATCTTCCCTCTCAGGGCGGGCAAAACCTCGGCCACTGCTGTGGCGGCCCCGGTGGTGGAAGGCACGATCGACACTGCTGCTGAGCGGCCCCGCCGATAATCTTTGGGATCCGGGCGATCCACAATTGCCTGAGTGGCGGTATAGGCATGGCAAGTGGTGAGAAAGCCGGTCTCGATGCCGAAGCGATCCAACAAAACCTTGGCCAGCGGCGCCAAGCAGTTGGTGGTGCAGGAAGCATTGGAGATGATGTGATGCCGCTCTGGGTCGTATTGGTCATCGTTGACCCCCATCACCACCGTCAAGTCGGGGCCTTTGGCAGGAGCAGAGATGATCACCTTTTTGGCCCCGGCCTCCAGGTGTTTGGCGGCCCCGTCTCGTTTGGTGAACAAGCCGGTCGATTCCACCACCAGGTCAACCCCCAGATCTTTCCAGGGCAGTTGTGCCGGATCCCGCTCTGCCAAAACCCGGACTTTCAGGTGGTTGCCGATTTGCAGATGCCCGTCCACCGCGCTCACGGTTTGGGGAAGGCGCCCATAGGCCGAGTCGAACTGGAGCAGATAGGCCAAGTTGTCGGGTTCGGTCAGGTCATTGACTGCTACCACCTCCAGCTCCCGAGCTGGCTGAGACAGCAGCACCCGCAAGAAGGCCCGCCCAATGCGACCAAATCCGTTGATGGCTACCCGTGTGGTCATCGCAATCCTCCAGTGTCAGTTCATACCGTGGGTCGAGGGACGCGGCATGGGAGACGCTACCCCCTATGGATAGGGTAGAAGAAGAACGGGATCCCCATCGCTTTTGCACCCAAGATCTCCAGATTTGCCACTGGGACTCACCCAAGAAGTTGCCGGCAGAAGGGAAAAGTAGGAATGAAGGTATTGCTGACCAACGATGACGGCATCGAGGCTGCCGGGCTGGCCAACCTCAAGTTGGCCCTCAACTCTCTCATCCCGGAAGAACACTGTTGGATTGTGGCCCCCCACCAGCAGATTTCCGGCTGCAGCCACCAGGTGACGACGGGGCGACCTTTTCGAGCCTTGGCCCGCGGCGAGCGCACCTTTGCCGTCGAGGGATCCCCTGCCGACTGTGTGCGGGTGGCCCTATTCAAGCTGGCCCCAGCGGTGGATTGGGTGCTTTCCGGTATCAACGAAGGGGGAAACCTCGGATCGGATGTGTATCTGTCGGGAACGGTGGCAGCGGTACGGGAAGCGGCGATGCGGGGGATCCCGGGAATTGCCATTTCCCAATACCGAGCAGGGGGCCAACCCATCGACTGGGAGCAAGCCCAGCGGTGGACGCGGGAAATCTTGGCGGAGCTGATGGAACAACCCCTGCCCAGGGGGGCGTTTTGGAATGTGAACCTGCCTCACTTGCCCGCCGGATCCCCTCTGCCGGAGCGGGTCTATTGTCCCCTCTGCACCCAACCCCTGCCGCTCGATTATGCGGTGGAAGCCGAGGGAAATGGGGCAGAGTCGCTGTGGTTTCGCTATCAGGGCCGCTATGCGGAGCGCGCTCGGGATCCCCAAACCGATACCGACATCTGCTTCTCCGGTCGGGTGGCCATCACCCAAGTGCAACTGGCCAAGGACTCCGTCCCGCTAACGCGACCAGGCGTTTCCGCTGGGGGGGGTAGAAGCCAGGTTGCGGGCAATGGTTCTCAGCCGTTGCAGCCGTAGCGCCGTCAGGATAGATGCTTCGCCGCTGTCGCGAACGGTGGGATCCAGCTTCAGAACCTGTTCTATGGCATCTGCCAGGTGTTGAGCGGCCTCCTGTCGGGTGTAGCCGCGAAACTGAGCACGGCGCAGGGCAAATTCATCGGCATCGAAATGGGCGCTCTCCCGGTTCAGGTTTTGCCAGATCTGCCGGACGGAGAGAGCCGTAATGCCACCTGCCAACAGAGCGGAAAAGGGGTGCTGCAAAGAGAGCTCCGCCACGGTGGTGATGCCCCCCATCAAGGCCAGCGATTGGTAAAACCCCGGCTGCAACCAATTGCGGTTGCCCAGCCAGCCCACCTCCCGCAGAAACAACAGATCCCGCTGTGGCTGAGGGATCCCTTGCCAACGGCGAAAATCGATGGCGATGGTGCCCTGGGGCTGCCAAGGGGCTTTGCGGCGGGAGATGAGCAGGGCTTCACCCCCGAAGTGGGGAACGACGCTGATCAAGGGTCGGAAAGAAGCGGGGAGCAGATCCCGCAACCGTTCGGTTTCTTCTTTTTCAAAGGATTTGAAATCTGGGCGGCTGTTCATGGCCTCACCTGTTAGGGGCATTGAGGCGGGGAGCCCGCCTGAACACGGGCGCTGTTCCGGCCCCCGACACCACAGCCCTGTGTAGAACCAATGCGAGGTTAGTCTATCGCATCTCCAGGCTGGCCGTGGAACTCTGGCCGTGGAACTCTATAGGTGGAACCCTGTAGGTTTCAAAGATCCCAATCCTAAGGTTGCGTAGACTGGGAAGGCGAGCCTACCCGTCTTACCTACTCGTCTTAAATCCGAGACCATGACCTTCCCAGCTCAGCCAGAACCCCAAGTGCTCCGTACTGCTGACGGGAATGAGCAGAGTATCAACAGCCCCCTTTACACCTACGCCTTCTTCCCGCAGCCAGCTCCAGAACTTTTGCCCTTCATCCGGCAAACCGAGGGGATCCATCGGTCGGTGCAGGTGTTCTCCCCGACAGGCAGCCGAATTGCCGCTGCTGTGGAGCCGATGCCGGATCCAGAGTCGCTGCAAGTCTCGGATGAGGTGTTGGTGCGCTCTGCCCTGCGCCACGACCAGGTGATCTGCCGACTGTTCGCCCAGATGCCGGTGCTGCCCCTGCGCTTCGGCACCTGCTTCCTCTCAGCAGAAAAGCTGGGATCCCATCTGCTGTCCCGGCAGACGGAGTACGAACAAGCCCTCGCAGCCATTGGGGGGCGGGCCGAGTACTGTCTCAAAGGAAGGGTTCAACCTCAGCCCCAACCGGAGCCACAGCCCTCCCTAAGCGGGACGGCCTATCTGTTGGCCCGCAAGCAAGCCTATCTCCAGCAACGACAGGCCCAAGAGCAGCAAGAGCAGGAGCAGCAAGCCCTACAGCAGCTTTGGCCTTCCACCTGGCCTGTGCAAAGGGGGGATCCCCAGCCAGGAGAAGCCTTGCGGCTTTACTTTTTGCTCACCCCTGCCGAGTGGGAAGCCGCCGCTCAGCTCACCCAAACCTGGCTGGCTCAGCACCCCCATTGGCAACTGGATTGGAGCGCCCCTTTGCCCCCCTATCACTTTGTCCGTGCCTTGCGGGATTCTCTGGCGGACAAGTGTATAGATCCCAACTAAGGACGCCGTCCCGCTAGCGCGAACAAAGTGCTCTGCATGCGGATCATGGTCGCGTTAGCAGAGCGTGGATCCAAGCGTGATAATGGTGAGGGGATCCCGTCCGCTTCCTGTTTGCATTGGCGAGGCGGAGCCCTCACAGGGCAAAGGACTCCGTCCCGCTAACGGGAACAGCAGGCAAAAGGAAGAGTTGTGGTCTAAAGCGCTATGCGCCGCTACCGCGAACGAGTTGGGCTATTGGGGCTGGGCACGGTTGGCACGGGTGTTGTGCAAATTCTGCAGCAACCCCGGCATCCTCTCTTGCAGTCGGTTGAGATTGCGGCGGTGGGGGTGCGCTCTTTGGACAAGCCACGGCAAGTGCGGATCCCGCCTGAGCGCCTGACCACCAATCTGGAGCAAATCGTGTCGGATCCGGAAATCGACGTGGTCATCGAGCTGATGGGGGGCTTGGAGCCGGCCCGCACCTTGATCTTAAAAGCCCTTGACCACGGCAAACCGGTGATCACAGCCAACAAAGCGGTGATCGCCCGCCACGGGGAGGAGATCTTTCAAGCGGCAGCCCAAGCCAAAGTCTCGGTGCTCTTGGAAGCGGCAGTCGGGGGCGGGATCCCGATTCTGCAGCCCTTGCAACAGTCCCTGCAGGCCAGCCACATCCAGGCGGTCTGGGGCATTGTGAACGGCACCACCAACTTCATCCTCAGCCAGATGACCCAGGCGGCCAGCTCATTTGAGGAAGCCCTGGCCCTGGCCCAGGCCCACGGCTACGCCGAAGCGGATCCCAGCGCCGATGTGGAAGGGTGGGATGCCGCCGACAAGATCGCCATTTTGGCCAGCCTTGCTTTCGGGGTGTCTGTGAAGCGGGAAGCCATCCCCTGCGAAGGGATCCGCGGCATCAGCCCCACCGACATTCGCTATGCCCGCGAGTGGGGCTACACCTTCAAGCTCTTGGCCATCGCCCAAAGGGCCAACTCTGGCGGGGAGGCAGCGAAGATGGCTTTGGATATCCGGGTTCACCCCACCCTTCTGCCCTCTACCCACCCCTTGGCCAACATCAACGGTGTGGACAATGCCGTCCTGGTGCAGGGGGATCCTTTGGGGCAGGTGGTGCTGTCGGGGCCGGGGGCGGGGCGGGGGCCGACTGCCAGTGCCGTTGTTGGCGATCTGCTGACCCTGATTGCCCACCGGCAAACGGGGGCTGATGCCCCCAATCCGCTGTGGGGATTCTCCTGCTTCCCCGCTGCCGCCTCTTTGATCCCTCTCTCGGAATTGGAGTCGGAGTTTTACGTGCGGGTATTGGCCCAGGATCAGCCGGGGGTAATGGGGGCGATTGGCACCTGCTTCGGTCGCCACCGGGTTAGCCTGGAGAGCATTACCCAAAAGGAATGTCACCAAGAGCAGGCGGAGATTGTGATTCTCACCCACACCGTCCGGGAGGCCGACTGCCGACAGGCGCTGGCCGAGATCCAACAACTGCCCCAGGTGGCCGGGATCCCCAGCCTATTTCGGGTGCTGCGCTAGCTGCGTAGACCCGCGAGCGGCGCAGAGCACATTTGTTTGACCCTTAGAGGATCGGAAAACCCGTTGGAACCCAAAAGATGAACCCTTCTGTTCGCGTTCGCGATAGCGGTGCGGAGCACTTTGGTAGGACGCAGTCCTTGCAGGCTGAGGTGGTGGTGGTGGGGGCGGGCATCAGCGGCCTAACGTTGGCCTTGCGATTACAACAGGGCTTATCCTCCAGGGATGACTCCACCCAGCCGGTGCTCCTGGCCGAGGCCAGCTCCCGCGTGGGGGGCTGTATCTCCACCCAATCCAAAGACAGCTATCGCTGGGAAGAGGGCCCCAACAGCTTTACCCCCGTCCCCGCCCTGCTTAACCTCATTGCCGAGGTGGGCTTGGCGGAGCACCTGGTGCTGGCCGATGCCAAGCTGCCCCGCTACATCTACTGGGAAAAAGAGCTGCTGCCGGTGCCCCTGAGCCCTTCTGCAGCCATTGGCTCGCGGCTGTTGAGCGTGGGCGGCAAGTTGCGGGCCTTACGTGGGTTGTTGGGGTTTGTTGCGCCACCGCCGGGCAAAGAGGAAACGGTGCGGCAATTCTTCCGGCGGCAACTGGGATCCGAGGTGGTAGAGCGGCTGGTCGAACCTTTCACCTCAGGGGTGTATGCCGGGGATCCGGATCAGCTCAGCGCCTTGGCAGCCTTCCCCCGCATTGCCGGCTTGGAAGAACGCTACGGCAGCCTCTTTGCCGGTGCTGTGCAGGCTTTGCGCAGCCGTTATCGCTACGCGACGCTCCCGCGAACCCGTCACCAGGACAGCGGCAACTCCCCTATCCAACCTCCTCCCAAGCGGGGCCAACTGGGTAACCTGCGGCAGGGGTTGCAGCAGCTACCTGAGGCGATTGCCCAGAAACTGGGCAGTGCGCTGCGGCTGGGCTGGCGGGCTGTGCATCTCAAGCGGGATGAGACGGGCTACCGGGTGGGCTTCGTCATACACGACAGCGGTGCAGAGCACACGGCCCCAGAAGAAATCCACTGGGTGGCGGCTCAACAGGTGGTGCTCACCCTCCCTGCCTACGCTGCTGCCACCCTCCTGCAGGATCTCAACCCCCAGGCCAGCCGGCTGCTGAGGGAAATCCCCTACCCGCCTGTGGCGGTGGTGGCTTTGGCCTATCCAGAAGAAGCCCTTCCCCAGCCGCTGCGAGGGTTTGGCCATCTGATCCCTCGCTCTCAGGGCCTGCGCACCCTGGGCACCATCTGGGCCTCCTCCCTCTTTCCAGAGCGGGCTCCTCAGGGCTATCACTGCCTGGTCAGCTTCATTGGGGGGGCCACCGACGCGGCTTTTGCCTGTCAGAAAGGGATCCCGCCCATTACGGCGCTCTCCCCCGACGAGCGGGCCCAAATTGTGCATGCAGAACTCAGCCAGATCCTGCTCACCCGCCCTGTCGAACCCATCCGCCTGGGAGAGCGCCTGTGGCCCCAGGCTATCCCGCAATACACGCTTGGCCACCGGCAGCGGATTGCCCAATTGCAGGCCAGCCTGGCCGACCAAACCCCAGGGGTGTGGGTGTGTGCCAACTACCTGGATGGCGTGGCCTTGGGAGATTGTGTGCGGCGGGCCGAGGCCCTAGCCCAGCAGATCCTGTCCGTCCGGCGTTAGCGGTGCGGTTCCCGTTCGCGTGTAGCAGCATAGAGTGCTGTAGACATAGCAGCATGAGCCATCCCTACACCAGCCTCCTGCTCATCCCCACCGGCATTGGTGCCCGCATCGGTGGTTTTGCCGGGGATGCCCTGCCTGTTGCCCGCACCCTGGCAGCAGCCGCAGAGCGGGTCATTACTCATCCCAACGTGTTAAACGGAGCCAGTTTGTTTTGGCCGATGGGGAACGTGTTGTACGTGGAAGGGTACGGCCTGGATCAGTTCTGTGCGGGGGTGTGGAATTTGCGGCCAGTGCGCCAAAACTGTGTTGGGGTGGTGCTGGATGCCGGGATCCCCCCCGATCTGCAACAACGCCACCTGCAGGTGATGCAGGCTGCTCAGGCCACCTTGGGGCTCAACATTGGCCCCTGGCGCTTGACCCGCCAACCCTTGGGCGTTTCCGTCGGCTTCTCCCCCTCAGGAGCCAGCCAGGGATCCCTGGCCCAGCCCGATGCTCTCTTGGAGACTGCCCAGGAGCTGGTTCGCCTGGGGGCAGAAGCCATTGCCGTGGTGGCCCGCTTTCCGGATGACTTGGACTTCAGCCAATACGAGCAAGGAATGGGGGTGGATCCCTTGGCCGGCGTCGAAGCCCTGATCAGCCACCTGGTGGTGCGGGAGTTGCGGATCCCTTGTGCCCATGCCCCCGCTTTCTACCCTGAGACTTTCCCCAAGCCGGTTCACCCCCGCGCTGCCGCAGAAGAGGTGGGGTTTACCTTCTTGCCTTCGGTTTTGGTGGGCCTCAGCTACGCTCCCCAGTTCGTCAAGAGCGGGGATCCCGTCCAACCGGGTGACCTGACAGCAGAGCAGGTGGACAGCGTCATTGCCCCGGCCACTGCCTTTGGGGGGCCTGGCTTGCTGCACCTGGCCAGCCGTTATGGCTCCGCAATGCTGTCGCAACCCCACCACAATGCTCCGCCGCTGACGCGAACGGACGGAGTTCTTACTCGTCCTCCGCTTTTCATTGCCGTCGAGGAAAACACCACCGTGATGCAGGTGCATCCCCGCCAGTTGGGGATCCCTCATGTATCGGTAACCTCCTATCTAGAGGCGATTGGAGTGGTGGTGGCCCATCGAGCAGGAGTGGCCTGGTCGTCGCTACGGCTCTCCCCCTCCACCCCGGAAAAGCTGGGATCCCACACTTGCGCCGTTATTGCTACGCGACGCTGTTGCGTTCGTGACAGCGGTGCAGAGCACAATAGTGGGACAGAGTCCTTTCACGATAGCGGGACGGAGTCCCAGTAGACTACCGGTCGCGTTAGCGGGACGGAGTCCATGAGCAGATGGGAGCCGGCAGGGGATCCGCCGGGTTTAGGCCGGCAAACCACTCCGACAGGGCGGCCGGCAAGCAGAGGCCAGGGTTTCCCTCGATGTGCAGCCGCTCCAGTCGGGGCAGTTCTGCCAAAAAGGTCGGCAGTTCTCCCGTGAATTGGTTACGTGCCAGGCGCAGATCCCGCAACTGACTCAGTTGGGCCAGTTCGGGGGGCAGGGATCCGCTGAGGCGATTGTCCGACAGGTAGAGGTTTTCCAGGTGGCGCAGTTGCCCCAGTTGGGGGGGAATAGGCCCAGAGAGCTGATTGCGATCCAAAAACAGGCCCTTGAGGGAGCTCATCTGGCCCAGTTGGCCGGGAAGGGTGCCGCTGAGGCGGTTGTTTTGCAGGATGAGGTTTTCCAGGTGGCGCAGTTGCCCCAGCTGGGGGGGAATAGGCCCAGAGAGCTGGTTGTGATCCAAAAACAGGCCGCGCAGGTTGCGCAGCTGCCCCAGCTCGGATGGGATGGAGCCGGAGAATTCGTTGTAGTCGAGAAACAGGTTTTCCAACTGGCTGAGTTGCCCCAGCTCGGGCGGCAGGGGGCCGGAAAGTTGGTTGTGGCTGAGGGACAAGGCTCGCAACCGGCGAAATTGGCCTATTTCGGGCGGCAAGGAGCCGCTCAACCCCTGGCGATCCAACACCAGTTGGACAAGACACTGATCCGGATCAAAAAGGGCCACCTCCTCTACCTTCACCTCCGGACGGCCCAGAGCTGCCAAGATCTGCCGCAGCAAGAGGGGATCCCGACAAAGGGGAGCAGACCAGGCCCCCATCCCCCAGCTCAGCCAAACCCAGATCGCCAACAGGCCCACCGCCCACCTCTCGTGCCGAGCCATTCCCCTCTGCTGCTTCATCCCTGCTCTCCAAAGGATCTTTGCCAAGGTACCATCCTACTCCGTCCCGCCTCCGCCGGGGTTGTTGCTATGGGCAGGGGAACCGCGACGTAGAAGAGTTCTGGCCCGGAACCGGCTAAGGACTCCGTCCCGCTAGCGCGAACAGCTACACTGAAAAGCCGATGACCTCCTCTTCGGCAAACCTCCATGGCCAGGATCAACGACCACTTCCTCAAGCTCAAGACCGGCTATCTCTTTCCCGAGATCGCCCGGCGGGTGCAGGCTTTTGCCACCGCCCATCCCGAAGCTCAAATCATCAAAATGGGCATTGGCGATGTCACCGAGCCGCTGCCGGAAGCCTGTCGAACGGCCATGATCCGGGCGGTGGAGGAAATGGGGGAACGGGCCACCTTTCGCGGCTATGGGCCAGAGCAGGGCTACGAGTGGCTGCGCCAGGCCATTGCCCGGCACGACTTCCAGGCCCGCAACTGCGATATCGACGCTTCCGAGATCTTCGTCTCCGATGGCTCCAAGTGCGATTGCGGCAACATCCTGGATATCCTCGGCCACGACAACACCATCGCCATCACGGATCCTGTCTATCCGGTTTATGTGGACACCAACGTGATGGCGGGCCATACGGGGCCGGCCAACGAACGCGGCGAATACGAGGGCCTGGTCTATCTGCCCATCACTGCCGAAAATCACTTCACCGCCAGCCTGCCCAGCCAAAAGGTGGATGTGATCTACCTCTGCTTCCCCAATAACCCCACAGGCGCAGTGGCCACACGGGAGCATCTGCAAAACTGGGTGGACTATGCCCGTGCCCACGGCTCCCTGATCCTGTTCGATGCCGCCTACGAAGCCTATATCACCGAGCCCGGGATCCCCCACTCCATTTACGAGATTCCAGGGGCGCGGGAATGTGCCATCGAGTTCCGCTCCTTTTCCAAAACCGCTGGGTTTACCGGCACCCGCTGTGCCTTTACGGTGGTGCCCAAGTCTTTGCGGGGGCAAGCTGCCGATGGATCCTGGGTGGATCTGTGGAGCTTGTGGTATCGCCGTCAATCCACCAAGTTCAACGGGGTGTCCTACATTGTGCAGCGGGGGGCGGAGGCGGTCTATTCCGAAGCGGGGCAAGCGCAGGTGCAAGGTCTGGTGCAGTTTTACCTGGAAAATGCCCGCATCATTCGCCAGCAGTTGGCCGAAGTGGGGATCCAAGTCTATGGCGGCGTGAATGCCCCCTACGTCTGGGTGAAAACACCCGATGGGCTGAGCAGTTGGGAGTTTTTTGACAAGCTGCTGCACACCTGCCATGTGGTGGGTACCCCTGGCTCTGGCTTCGGCAGCGCCGGAGAGGGCTATCTGCGCCTGTCCGCTTTCAACAGCCGCGCCAACGTGGAAGAGGCAATGCGCCGCATTGGCAGCGTGTTTGCGGGGGCTGGAGCCGTTGGTTAATTGAGTCTTGACCCAGAGGGCGAGGATTCTTTCAAGCGCTCCCCGCCGCCAGAGGCGAACAGCTTGGGCCCGACAGGAAAGATGACGAACCAGTCGGCGATACCGCCGCGAACCCTTTTGCCTGCAACGCAGCAACTGGGCCAGCTTCCCCTTCGGCTTTCCGGGTACTGCCGCTTCGACTGCAGCTCCTGACCGTTAGCGATGAAGATATCCATACCCTCATGGGCAGTGGCCAGGTGAACTTTGCCCAAATCCACCCCATTTCCACCAGAACGGGTGTGTTCTGGGGCCAAGGTATCACCCTTTCCCATTGGGCAGATAGAGTTTGCAGCAGCCCAGCAAAAAGCTGCCCTGATCGCGTCAGCAGGTCGTATCTTGGTCGGCCAGTTCTGGCGAAAGCCTTTCACAAAGCAGGCCGTAGGTCTTTTGCCTGGATCCCTAGACCAGCAGCGGGGCTTTGCGCCAAGCCTTGGGCTGCTGGAACCGGTGCAGATCTCGGATCAGCCGCACCCAGCCGTCAGACATGGACTCCACCAAAACTTTGCCTTTCTCCGGCGTGGCGGCGGTGGCATCGCCCAAAACTCCGCTCTGGGTGAGATCGCGAGTTGCCCAAGCGAAAGGGATCCGCCCTTCCATGCTGAGCAGGCTGTTTTCCGGCAGATCGTGGGGATATTCGCAGACCAATCGGTCGGTTCGCACCGTGTCCGGCAAAAGGTGCATCAGCATACTGGTCTCCCCATCGCCGGCGTGAATGCCCAATTCCCGTTCTTTCTCGGTAAACAGCTCTCGTCCTTCGTGGGGAACGCGCCAGACCGACACCGGAAACAGCATGAAATCTTCATACTTCTGGTGCAGATCGCGGGCAACAATCTCCAGGACCTGTGGCTGGCCACCGTGGGAATTGAGGAACACCAGCTTGCGAAACCCAGCTCGGTAGATGCTCTCTGCCACTTCTGTCAGCACCGCCATCAGGGTTTGAGCCGAGAGGGTAATGGTGCCGGGGAAATGCCAATGCTCGTTGGCTTTGCCGTAACATTGGGTGGGCAAAACATAGGCCGGGATCTCAGGCTCCAGCTTCTCCATGGCGCGCCCAATGATCGCCGTGCCGATGCAGGCATCCACCACCAGGGGCAGGTGGGGCCCATGTTGCTCGATTGAGGCAACCGGCTGGATGATCACCACGTTCTCTTTGTCGGGCATGGCCTGGATCTCCGTCCAGGTCAGGTAGGGGAAAAAGCGGTGGGGCGGGACAAAAGTGTGCATCATGGCGGGATCCGTCCAAGTCTGATCAGAAAGCTACCTAGCACCATGCCACAAGATCGGGTTCACGAAATGTCCGCAAAGACGGGATCCCCGGCCAACCCGCCTGCCAAAGAAAAGTAAGGAGGCCATCGATTAGGATCAGTACAGTCCATATCGTCTTCAGTTAACGATTGCATGACCCTGTTGCCTCGTTTGCCCGCCCGATGTGGCTCTGTGGAGAATATCCCTTTCAGAAGCCGCCCTTTGCCTGCCCCGGTGGAGGTGGGCAGCACTCCACCCTCACCCCGTCCCATCCTCGCCCTGCCAGGGCCGCAAGCCACCCTCTATGTGGAGCTGATTCAGGCTTCTCTCCACAATCTTGCGGCGGGATCCCCAGCATTGCTCTGGGTGCGGCCTCTCCTGCTCAGGCAGGGATCCCAAGTCTTCAACCTGCGGGCCACCTCGGATTTGCTCTGGCCTGCTGCCGGCTTTGTTCCGGCCTATGCGGAGGAGGTATTGCCCCTTCTGGAACAGGCAAGGGATCCCGCTCCCCACGAGCTCCCTGCCCGACAGCAGTTGCAGGCATTTCTGCGGCAAGTCTGGCGAGGCTAGGCTGCCCCGGAATGGCCAAGGGAGGCGGCCAACCTTTGCAAAGCCGATGCCAACATCGCTAGAGCCGCGTCAATTTCTGCCGGGGTGACGATCAAGGGGGGCACAAAGCGCACCACCTGGGATCCTGCCGGCACCAACAACAGCCCGCAGTCCATGGCTGCCTTGACCACTTCAGCCGCCGGGATGCGCACCACCAAGCCCTGAATCAGGCCCCAGCCCCGCACTTGCTCAACGAGCTGCGGAAACTGCTCCGCCAAGCGGGACAGCCCCTGACGCAGATACACCCCTGTCTGCTGGGCATTCCAAACCAAACTCTCCGACATTAGCGTGCGGCAAACCGCCAGGCCCACCGCACAAGCCAAGGGGTTGCCCCCAAAGGTGCTGGCGTGATCCCCCGGCTGAAACACGGCGCAAAAGTCTTTCGCCAACAAGGCCCCGATGGGGATCCCACCGGCCAGGCCCTTGGCCAAGGTGAACACATCCGGCTCCACCCCCAGGTTACAGTGGCCCCACAGCATGCCAGTACGGCCCATGCCCACCTGCACCTCATCCAAAATCAGCAGAATGCCCCGCTCGCTGCAGATCCGGCGCAACCATTGAAAATAGGCGGGATCCCCCGGCACAACCCCCCCTTCCCCCTGCAACGGCTCCAACAGCACGGCACACACCCGCTCGCCCCAGCGCTCCAACACCGCTGCTGTGCCCTCGATGTCGTTGTAGGGAACGTAATCAAAGCCGGGCACCAGAGGGGCAAAGTCTTTTTGGTATTTGGGCTGGCCGGTGGCGGTAATGGTGGCCAGGGTGCGGCCATGGAAGCTGGCATGGGCGGTGAGGATCATCGGATCTTGGATCCCGCGCACCGTGTGGGCATACTTGCGAGCCAGCTTAATGGCTCCCTCATTGGCTTCCGCCCCTGAGTTGCAGAAAAACACCTTGTCGGCACAGGAGTGCTGGGTCAGCCATTGGGCCAGTTGCGCCTGCGGCTGGTTGTAGTAAAGGTTGGAAACATGATGCAACTGTTGCGCCTGCTCGGTGAGCGCCTGAATCCACACCGGGTGGGCATGCCCCAGAGTACAGGTAGCAATGCCGGCCACAAAATCCAGGTACTCCCGCCCCTGCTCATCCCAAACTCGACACCCCTGCCCGCGCACCAGGGTTAAAGGATAGCGCCCGTAGGTGGACATCACATGCTCGGCAAACAGCTCGGCAGTTGTCGGGGATCCCGAGGGGGCACTGGCAAGAGGCGAAGTCAGAGGAGACATGGCCGGTAAAAGATTGCTGTCGTGTTGGCGGCGCGGAGCGCTTTGGGGCTGGCGCAAGCCGTGTTTCGAGTGTATCACCCTGCTTTTGGAGATGATATTCTGGCAGGGCCCAAGATTCAGGGATCCACAGCAAACAGACAGAAGCAAACAGACAGATGTCGCGGCGGGGGGTAACGGTCTGGTTTACGGGATTGAGCGGGGCGGGCAAAACCACCCTGAGCTGCGGCGTGGCCCAGCAGTTGCGCGCTTGGGGGCTGCCGGTGGAAGTGCTCGATGGGGACCTGGTGCGGCAACATCTCACCAAGGGTCTGGGCTTCAGCAAAGCGGATCGGGATGAGAACATTCGCCGCATCGGCTTTGTGGCGGAGATGCTGACTCGGCACGGGGTGATTGTGCTGGTGTCGGCCATTTCCCCCTATCGGGCAGCACGGCAGGAGGTACGGCGATATATTGGCAGCTTCATCGAGGTCTTTGTGGATGCCCCCCTGGAGGTGTGCGAACGTCGGGATGTGAAGGGCCTCTATCGAAAGGCGCGGGCAGGCTTAATCCAGAACTTTACCGGTATTGACGATCCCTACGAGCCGCCGGAACAGCCGGAGGTGGTGTGCAAAACTGCCGAGCAAAGCATCTCCGAATGTATTGACCTGGTGATACAAAGCCTAAAAAGCAGAGGTTATGTCTAACAGGCCCACTGCTCTTACGTTGCCCGTAGAGGGTGGGCTTCCCCCCGGAGTAGCTGCAAAGAACCTAGAATTAAGAAAGGCTTACAAGCAACTCCTATGGCTTCGACATCGGCATCGGCCACTCCCATTTCGGCGCAGTGGATCTGGCGGGGGCAGTCAGTTCATTACGTCAAACAGGGTGAGCAGGGGCAGCCTCTGCTTCTGGTGCACGGCTTTGGAGCCTCCACCGACCACTGGCGCAAGAACATTCCCGAATTGGCTCAACACTACCAGGTGTACGCCATCGATTTGCTGGGTTTCGGTCGCTCCGCCAAGCCCAACTGGGACTACCGCGCCGAAATCTGGCGGGATCAGCTGCGGGACTTTTGCCAACAGGTAATCCGTCGGCCTGTGGTGGGGATCGGCAACTCCCTGGGCGGCTATGTGGTGCTCAGTTTTGCGGCGGAGTGGCCGGAGTGGGTGCGGGGCGTGGTGCTTTTGAATGGGGCAGGTGGGTTTTCCACCCTCAAGGGATCCCCGACCGGATGGCGGCAATGGATAGGCGGATTGGTGGGCTGGGGCCTGCGCCAGCGCCTGGTGTCTTACCTGCTGTTTCAGTATTTGCGGCAGCCGCACGTGATCCGAGCCAAGCTGAAGCAGGTTTACTACGACCCGGCAGCCGTGACCGATCAGCTGGTCGAGGCCATCCATCGCCCCACCCAGGATCCGGGGGCTGCCGATGTGTTTGTGGCCTTGATGCGAGGTGGGCAGAAGGGACGGTATGTAGATGAGCTGCTGTGCAGCTTGGTGCGCCCGCTGTTGTTGATCTGGGGAGAACGGGATCCCTGGATGCGGGCTCGGGAACGCTCTAAGCTGTACCGGGCCCACTACCCTCAAGCAGTGGAATACTTCCTGGAGGCTGGCCACTGCCCCCATGATGAGCGCCCCGAAGAGGTCAATGCCCTGATTCACCGGTGGATCGAGACCGGGATCCCAGCCACCACTTCTCCCCCCATTTCCAAAGCTGCCCCTGTATCGGAAGTCCATCCCTAGGCGGCCCGTCTAGCTTGGGCTGTCCAACAATTCCTCCTGGGGATCCCCTTCTAGGCCGATGGTGTACTTAGACCATTCTCGATGGGAACCACTGCCGACGGCTTTGGAGATTTCAAAATAAAGAGTGCTGTGGGGACGGCGGGGTTGGCGCAGCAGGGGCATACCGGCTTCGCGGGGGGTGCGGTTCCCTTTTTTCACGTTGCAGCGCACACAGGCACTGACCACATTTTCCCAAGTATCCCCGCCGCCACGAGACCGAGGGATCACGTGATCCAGGGTGAGATCTTCGCCGAAGCAGCCGCAGTACTGACAACGGTGCCCATCCCGGTAGAGGACGTTGCGGCGCGTGAGCGGGATCTCCTTATGGGGAACGTGGACATAGTGGCGCAGGCGAATGACGGTGGGCAAAGGAATGTTGCCGTACACCACTCGGCCATTGTGCTCAATTTGCTCGGCCTTGCCCTTGAGCAAAAGAACGACCGCCCTGCGCCAACTGGTGATGTTGAGCGGCTCGTAGGAGGCATTCAAAACCAAAACTTTGCCCATAGTGCCGCGCACCGCTGACGGGATCCCTAACCCAAGCCGGGAGGCACCAGCCCCCTGAAGTTATGCAAAATGTTAACACAGCTTCAGATTCGGGCAGTAGGAGCCCTGTGCTCCAGGAGATAGTTGCGGCTGCTGCAAGGGCGCTACTCTGGAGAGGATCCGTCGGCAGGGGCGTGTTCAATCCCCGTGGGGTTTCCCGAAGAGGCTGAATTTTATTGAGGTGATGAAGCTGGAACTGAAATCTTCAACTCAACGGCAGGATCTGCCCCAAAAGAGAAACCCAGGCGAGGGATCCCGCTGGCTGATGGGTCTAGCCATCCTGCTGCTCTGTCTGGGGTCCCCCAACCGCTGGTGGCACTGGTTTCCGGGGGCGCTGCTGGGCCTAGCCCCGCTGTTTGACCTGTGCGAACAACGGCAAGGGTGGGCGCGGTGGCGTTTGGCCTATGGCCTCTGGTTTTGGGTGTGCCTGTATGCCTTCTGGGTGGATCCCTTCTCGGTTAAGGTGTTGAGCGCCTGGGAGATCCTGGGGGGCGTGGTGGTGGCTCCCCTGATCCCCCTCTTTTTCACCACTGCTACGCTCCTGAGTTTGCAACTGAGTCGTCCCCTGCCGGTTTGGGCACGTCCGCTGGGTTTGGCCACGGTCTGGACAGGCTTGGATGGGCTGTTGGGCTTGCTCTGGTGGCCCATCCCTTTCCACTGGGGATCCCTGTTGTTCGACTGGCCCCTCGGGATCCAAGTAGCCGATGTTACAGGGATCTGGGGGGTTACCTTTTTTGCCGTGTTCGTCAATGGGGTTCTTTGGCAGATGGCCAGGCAGATTTCTAGCCGGTGGCAGGCGGCTGGGGGATCCCTGAGAAACGTTTTGGGTGAGATGCTCAGGAACAGGGATTTCTGGGGTACGCTCGCCTGCGGCCTGGGGTTGACGGGGCTGGTCTTGGCCTATGGAAGCGCACGCCTGGCCTACTTCGATGCCTTGGCCGTCGAAAACAGGGATCCTGACTTTCGGGTGGCGGCGGTGCAGCAGGTGGCTTGGCTGGAAGCCGATCGCAGTTGGAACTACCGCCTGGAGCGCTACCGGGAGCTGCATCAGCTTTCTGCCCAGGGGGTGGCTGCCGGGGCACAGTTGGTGATTTGGCCGGAGGGGGCGCTGCGGGCACGGCTGCTGAATACCGGCCTAGAGCCTTACGTGATCGAGCCGATGCAAGCGATTCTGCCACCGGAAGGCGCTTTGATTACGGGGGCAACAGAGCCGGATCCCCGCACAGCCCATTTGCCGGAAGAGCAGCAGCGATTTTTTAATACGGCCCTATTGCTTGACGCCCGGGGCAACTTACTGGATGGGTTTGGCAAGCAGTGGATCTTTCCCTATTTCGAGTCGGGGCGCTACGTGCCTTCACCCGATGGCTATCGGCCTCTGGACGGAGGGGAGCTTTTCGGGCCTTTGGGGGTGATGATCTGCTTGGAGAGCGTGTTGCCTGCGCCCAGCCGAACTTTGACTCGTCGCGGTGCCGAGTCTTTGATCGTAATTTCGGATGATAGCTGGTTTGGCAATAGCCACTGGCCGATGCTGCATGGCAAACTCTCGGTTTTTCGGGCTGTGGAAAATCGGCGTAGCGTGGTGTTTGTCAATAACACCGGCGGCAATTTGGTGGTGGATCCCTCAGGTCGGCTCCAGCAGGTTGGCCCCATCTTTCAGCGGGGGGTGATTACGGGAGAAGTGAAGCGGCGTTCTGAGACAACTTTCTACAATCGCGCAGGGGATTGGCTGGCGTGGCTGACGTTGGGGCTGTCTTTGGGGCTATGGCGTTGGGGATCCCGAGCAAGGCAAGGATGAGTTAGAATCGATAGGCCCACCGGTGGGTCTGCGGATTCTCCTATCCAGTCCTCACTTCAAAGCCCTGCTGATGTAGCTCAGTTGGTAGAGCAGCTCACTCGTAATGAGCAGGTCGTCGGTTCGAGTCCGATCATCAGCTTTCTGGAGTTGAACACCTCAGAGTCCCTTTGGGAGAAGAGTTGGGGGTGGTCGCGGAAGCGGCGCGGAGCGTTTGGGCAGCAGCGATCATTCTTTCGAATTGCAGTGAAACCTTGGAACGGCTACAGTTGTGGAGGGCACCAGAAAAGATTTCGGGTAGAGACCCCCAAAGAATGGAGAATATCTCTCATTACCCCTGTGCAGTACTTCCAATGCTCAGGATCTGCACACATGCGGTCGGGATTCAACTCCATCTCATAATGAATAACATTGGGGATCCCGGCAAACTCATCAGAAGACTGAGGAGAAACAATCAGCAGCAGAAAAGGCTTGCCCCTGCGCTTAGCCGCCAGCTTATCCATTAAGTCAACAACGGCCTCTCGCCGGCAACCTCCTGTGCGCACAAACAAGACTTTATCAGCTTTTTCCAAAACATGCATAAAGCGCTTGGCGCGAGCAGCGTAGCGAGTTCGCATTCGCTCATAGATGGGATCCATATTCTGAAGTGGATCCTCCCCCTCTTCCACCTCATGGCCAAAGGAGAGGCCCGTCCACTTGCTGTGGTAAATTCGCCGATCTTCAGGACTGTAGTGCAAATATTGCGGATCCCACATGCCCTGAAACTCGTTGTGGATCATATCGGCCACATCAGCCAAATTGCTGGTGCGTGTCAAATCAAAAGGAAAGGCAGGCCCGTCATATTCCAACTTGTAGAGCAGCATTCGCACCGCGCAGCGATCCCCTAACGGCACAATGGCAACACGATGAATATCCGATAATTTGCAGGTGTATTCCAGCAGCATGACCGATTCGGGAGCAGTCTTTACCCGGCTTTCGAGGCCGCCTTCCCCGATCATCAAGGTGCGGAAGAGAGCTTCCCGGTGGCTCGGATCTTCGTAAACACCCATCGGCATGGCTTTGAGAGCAGCCCGCACTTCCTTCCACATGGGGTGGATGTTGTACTCGTGATTGCTCTGGTTGATCACGCACAGGCGAGGTATGGGATCAGAAGAGCCTTCTGAGGATCCACTGAGCTTGAGAAGGATCAACGATCCATCCTCGAAGATCGTTTCTACTGCTGCTGAGGAAAAGAACTGGGCTACTGGGGAGAAGACAAGATCGGCATCCGCAGGAATGGAGAGGGTTGTTTGCACTGAACCATCTTCTCGTATGGAAAGTGAATATAGGGTCGCATCCCCTATCCTTTCATCGCTTCTGCCAACATACAGACCCGGTTGTAGACGTGCTTTTTGGAAAGCGGCTTGCAAAGGCTGCCAAGTGGGCGTGATGGTATAGGGATAGGGAGTTACATTCACGATGCGAAATTGATTTTTGCCCGTCTCTACGGTTACCCAAAAACCATGCTCCTCTTCAAAAATGACCTGCTCCCCAATGGGTTGAGGGAGCTTGCCACGAGCCGAGCTAACTTGGCTGGGATCCAGAAGAGAGAGATCGATGGCCTCAAACATGACCTGATGACCCTTGGAATTGGGGTGAGCTGGGTCAAAAGCAAGGTCTGGTTTCCAGCGGCCCTGTCCATCTTCCAAATGAGGCAGCCAATTGAACACAGGGCATCCCCAGCTGAGCATTCTTTGCTGAGTTTCTTGCAAAAGAAGATGCTGTTCTGGGCCGTAGTTTGCATGGGGATAAACCCCTCCCAGAACTGGCAAGGCTCCAATGTCTTGAATTCGCTGAATTAGCCGCTGCAGGCCGTTTTCAAACCGCCTCTGCAGGGCGCGGCGATGCTGGGGCAAGGCCGATACCAAGCCTTCATTTCCCAAGGACAGGGCAACAATAACGACATCAGGACGTTCAGGGATCACTACCTGTTCAAACCGCAACAGAGTTCGGCTGACGTTTGCCCCCAGTTCAGAGAGATTTCGCACTTGATGGCCATAGCGTTCTTGCAGAGCTTTCTGCAACAGCCAAGCCCAACCTCGCAACAGCCAAGCGCTGCACCCCAGGGCAACGGAGCTGCCCAAAATGACGACTTTTAGCCCTTGCGGATTTTCCGGTTCGACCTCAGGAATGGGATCGGCAAAATAGCCGTAAGGATAGGCAGGGATCCGGCCAAACTCTCCATCCTCAACAATTAAAACTGCCGGCAAAGGTTCCGGCTCAAGTGGCACCCAGCGATTGACATCGGCGGATTCCCAAATCACTTCGCCACCGGCTTGAACGCGCAGATACCGGTACTCTACTCGAGGGATTTCTTTTGAACACCCGCTATAGGGCAACAACGGGCCGGGCGTGCCGTCTGCTGGGCTCAACGGCAACTCTACCCACCACAGCGGATAGCGAGTCGGATCCGTTTGCAGCCAAATGCAATGGCAGGGATCCCAGGAGCCCAATTTTGCGCTGGATCCCACCAAGGCAATTCTCTCGCCCGGCTGGGTGATGGCACGAACCTGGAAGCGATACATAACGTTTTCCTGGCACAGGATTCAATGGGAAATTGTGGGGCTGCGCGGGCGGACTGCACTCACTCATCACCCAATCAACAGCTCAGCAGCCGGCTGAGAAGGGCAAGAGCCTGGGAGCTGATCCCATCTCTGCTGTTTTATCGGGGAAAAAGAGAGATTCTTAAATCTGGAAAGCAAAGGTTAAGAGAAGGTCTTTGACACCCAGAAATTCAGTTCAACCGGGCCAATACGGTTCTGAATAAAAACCAAGTCAATTTTCGGCTTAAAGCTAGCATATTGACTGAGGACTGTCTGTTTTCCAGAGCACTTTTAGACTCTCTCTGGGGTACAGATTTCCAACTGCCGCTGGGGCAAAATAACTTCAAAGCTGGATCCCTGGCCCAGCTCGCTCTCCACCTGCACCTGACCTTGATGCTGTTGGGCAATGCTTTTGACGATCGCCAGCCCCAAACCTGACCCCGAGAGGCGACCGGGATCCCCGCTGCGAGCCGGATCTGCTCGATAAAAGCGATCGAACACATGGGGCAGAGCCTGAGGCGGGATCCCTGGACCGGTATCTTGTACCCGTACCACCAGCTCTGGGGATCCGGAGCGCAGCCGTTGTTCCAGCCTCACCTGCACCTCTCCTTGCGGGGGAGTGTGGAGAAGGGCGTTTTCAATCAGGTTGGTGAACAGGCGGGCCAATTGATCTTCATCTCCCCAAAAACCGAAGGGATCCACTTGGGCGGGAGAAGGTTCCGTCCCGCTCTCAGGGGCAGCAATCTCCAGCTGCAAGCGGATCTGTTTTTGGTTGGCCAGGCCCTGCAGCTCCTCCACCACCTGCAGCAGCAGAGCATCCAGCGCACAGCAACGGGGTTGGAAAGGCACCATACCGCTGTCGTGGCGGGCCAGAAACAGCAGGTCATCCACCAGACGACCCAGCCGTAAACACAACCGCTCCACCATCTGCCAGCGCTGCCGGGTGTCGGCATCCAATTGGGAATCCGCCAAAGCCACCTGTACCGCGGTTTGAATGCTGGCCAAGGGGCTGCGCAGCTCGTGAGAGGCGTCGGCGGTAAATTGCTTGAGCTGCTGATAAGACTGCCGGATGGGCTGCATGGCCAAACCGGAGAGCATCCAGCCAATGGCCCCCACACCCGTCAAGCCGGCCACCACCCAGAGGGAAAGATCCCGGATCAACTGTCGCGTTGGCTTGCTCACCTCAAACCAGGGATGGCTGACCCGCAGATAGCCCAGCAGCTTCCCACCGGCCACGATCGGCTCGGTGAACTGACGCAGCCAATACCCAGGAGCGATGCGGGCAGTGTGCAGGGATCCCTCGGTCAACAGGGGGGCAGGGATCCCGCCGGGCACCGTGGACCAGATGAGCGTTCCCTGAGGGCCGAACCACTCCAAGTCGATGTGATCGTCCTCTAGGGTGCTGGGATCATCCCGAAAGCTGGCCTCCAAGCTGCGGCGGGCTTGCTGCGGATCCAAGAGGCTCTCATCCACCACCAAAGACCGCTCGACAATTTCCACCACATGGCCAAGGGTATCGTCCACCCGTTCAATCAGGGTTGACTGCACGTACCAATAGAAGCTGCCGGCAAACAACAGCAGCAACACTGCCGTAACCGTTGTATACCAGAAGGCCAACCACTGCCGCGTCGCTTGAAACATGGGAGCTGCACCGCGGGGGGAAACGGAGTGGGGCTAGCTGTGAACACGGGGTTCGGGGTGAAGGGAAGACAAGATCTCGGCCTCCACCTGGAGTAGAGTATCGAGCCGCTCCTGCACCTGATCGGCGGGAAACTGATCCAAGGCCAAATCCAAATAAAGCTGCCAATGGCGCTCCTCCGCAGCCGCCAGCCAGAGATAAAACTGCCGCAACTCCAGGTCAGGCGCGTGGATCCCCAACAGGCCCAAGCGTTCGTGGCTGCGGGCCTCAATGATGGCTGCCACCAGCAGGGTATCCAACAGATGCTCCGGCTCGGAGCGGCGCAGGTGTTGGTTCAGACGACCGGCATAGGGCGCAGCCGACAAGGGCTTGATGGGGATCCCCAACCGTTGCAGGTGGCGATGCACCCGCTCAAAATGCTGCAGCTCCTCCCGCGCCAGCGGCGAGAGGGTTTCCACCAAACGCCCGTTAGCCGGGTAGCGAAAGAGCAGACTGAGGGCGTTGCCCGCTGCTTTTTTCTCACAGTTGGCGTGGTCTAGCAAGACCAGATCGATGTGCCGGATGGCCTGGTCGATCCAGTCCTCAGAGGTACGAGAAGCAAGTTCTAGAGCAAGCACAGGGTCGGTAGGAAAGGGTTAAGAGAAGTTCTAGGGACGAACAATCTCCACAGTAACCCGCCCCGTCAGCTCTGGGATCGGGGGATGACACTTGGTCAATCGGATCTTAGCTTTGCTGGCCCCTGTCTCCCGCAGCACCATTTCGGCAATCGCCTCCGCCAAACTCTCGATCAGCACAAACTGATTGCTTTTCACCAGTTCCGCAATCCCGGCCACAGCAGAACGGTAGTCGAGGCTATCACACAGTTGGCCGCTGAGAGCAGCCGGGCGCAGATCCGCCCACAACTCGAAATCCACCTCAAACCATTGCCCCAAAGCCCGTTCCGCCTCATCAAAACCGGTATAACCGTAGTAGCGCAGGCCGGAGACGAGCAGCCGATCCCGCAACTGCTCGGGGGGTTGCCGAGGGATCCGATCGGGATCCGGATAGGGCTGCTGACCGTCGCTGCTAACACTGGTGGGGATCTGTAGCTGATACATTTACGCTGAACACTGCTGAACATCGCTGTTCAACTATGCAGCGATAGCATTCTGTTTGTTTCCAACCAGAATGGCGGTATCCCGCAAAGCTTTGAGTAGAATACCCAAAGCGCAGTTTCCGTGTCGTCTTACTACCAATTTTCTGCTTTGCTTTGGCTACCATGTTGGCAGACTCGAAAGTAAACAGAAAGATCAACTGGTAGTAATCCGTACTGAACATATTATACATTATTTTCAGTATAGTTGAGCTTATTATTGACTAGAGTCATGCTCCATCACATCCTCCCAGCTCGACCTGGAGACCCCATCCCACAGGGCCTGACGAAACAACGAAACCTTGGCTCGACCTTAGGAGTCGGTTGCCCCCTGTTCCCATTTCCTTTTTGATTCCCTAAGGAATTGGCTCCGGGATCCCCATCCCTCAATGGCTGAGGGCCAACGCTCTCCCCTCTACGGTCGCTGCCATCTCCCGCAACAGATCTTCCGTCTCTTCCCAGCCGATGCAGCCATCGGTGATGGAAACCCCGTACTGGAGCGGCGCCCCTTCCTGCCAGGTTTGCTTGCCCGGATAGAGGTTGCTCTCCAGCATCAGTCCCATCAAAGCCCGCTGCCCCGCCTGGTACTGCTGTAGCACCGCTCGACAGACGGATCCCTGGTTGCGGTAATTTTTGTGGGAGTTGTCATGGGAGCAGTCCACCATCACCGAGCGAGGGATCCCTTGATCCTTCATCAGCAGTGCTGCCCGCGCCACATCTTCCGGGCCGTAGTTGGTCTTGCCCCCTCCCCCCCGCAACACAATGTGTCGATCCGGGTTGCCGGTGGTTTTTACCAAAGCCGTCATGCCATCTTGGCCGATGCCCAAGAAACTGTGGGGATGGCTGGCGGAGAGGATGGCATTGAGAGCGATTTCCAGCCGTCCATCGGTGCCGTTTTTGAAGCCCACAGGCATGGAGAGACCGCTGGCCATTTCCCGGTGAGTTTGGCTTTCGATGGTTCTGGCGCCAATGGCCGCCCAGCTCACCAGATCCGCCGTGTATTGAGGGGTCACCGGATCCAGCATCTCGGTAGCACAGGCCAGGCCCAGCTCGTTGATCTGCAGGAGAATGGAACGGGCCAGTTGCAAGCCGGTGGCAATGTCGCACGAACCATCCAGGTGGGGATCGTTGATCAGGCCCTTCCAGCCCACCGTGGTGCGGGGTTTCTCAAAATACGTGCGCATAACGATCACCAGGTGCTCCCGAGTTTGGTCGGCCACCCGCTTGAGGCGATGGGCATACTCCAGAGCCGCTGCGGGATCGTGGATGGAACAGGGGCCGACGATCACCACCAAGCGATGGAGATCCCGTCCGTGGATGATGTCGCGGATGGCTTGCCGAGTGGAGAGCACCACTTGCGCTGCCGTTTCCGTAAGGGGCAGCTTGGCCTTGACAGCAGCAGGGGCAATCAAGGGAGTCACCTCTTGGATGTTGCAATTGTCGGTTTGGGGGGGCATGGAACTGTCCTTAGTGTGCAAGTGGGTGGATGGGGTCGTCGAGCCATCAAAAAAGCCCTGGCGCTGGGCTCAGGGCTTCAGGACTGACTCGGGTAAACCTAGGTCTTTAGTTTACGCGCCACCCTTCCGCCCTGGTCGTTGCCAGGGAAAGGTAAAGTAGCCAAAAAAGGAAGCGCGCCAGACCATGCGGAGAGCAAACTTAAAACCTGTACGAGATAACTATACCCGAAAAAACCTCGTTTGACACCTCAGGGATCCGGTTTCCTGGCGGAGAGACCAGCGGGAAGTCTTAAGCCGACCGAGCCGCCGGCTTGGCAATCCAGTAGCCGCAGGGGTGTTCTCCCTGCACCTGCCAGGTGATGCGCTCTACTCGGCAATCGGGCAAGGCGGCAGCAAACATCTCCAGCTCGTGGCCGCAGACGCTGGGAAAGGTGTGGGCAATCTGGGCAATGGCGCAATTGTGCTCAACCAACACATACTGCTCGACGTAATACTCGGATCCCTCTGCTGCCATCGGCACAGTCAGGTCGGCAGGATAGGGGTAGTACTCCGCCATGTAACCCTCTGCCTGGCGCAACTGCACCAAACGCTCCAGCCGCTCCCGCAGGGATCCGGATCCCAGCTGGGCCTGATACTCCCGGGCTTTGCGCTGCCACTGGTGGTGGAGAAGGGATCCCATCTGCTCGGATCCCAGAGTTTCGGCCAGGGTGTTGAGCAGACCAAGGGCAAACTCATCGTAGCTGGCGGGAAATTGCTCTTCTCCCAAGGGACTGAGCTGATAGAGATGCTGGGGGCGGCCTAGGCCATTGGGTTGAGCGATATGTTGGATCAACCCCTCTGCCTCCAGATCCTTGAGGTGGCGGCGGATGGCCTGGGGAGAAATGCGCAGGTGCTCTGCCAGCGTTTGGGCGTTGGCCTGCCCCGCCTTGCGCAGGTAGACCAAGATGGCCTGCTTACTCGAAGCGGGTTGAGCGACCTGCCCGGTGATCTTGCGCGTGCTGTCCACCCTCGCCCTCCTGGTTAGACTGGGTTAATCGGCTGCCGCTGCCAGCACAGCTCTCTGCTATTTTGACAACGGGATCATTGCTAAAGTAACCTGAGGATCAGTTAAACAACAACTCTGTTGTTTTATTTGGCCATCTAGCTTGGTCGCGTTTCTACCCTGTCACTCTCTGAGAGCCATCCATGTCTACAAGTGTCCGCGCCCTGGTCAACCAGCCCTACAAGTACGGCTTTGTAACCGACATCCCCTCTGAGTCGATTGGCAAAGGCTTGAACGAAGAGGTGATTCGGCAGATCTGGGCCAAGAAAGGGGAGCCGGACTTTATGCTGGAGTTCCGGCTGCGGGCCTACCGCCAGTGGCTGAAGATGAGCGAGCCCACCTGGCCCAACGTCAGCTACCCGCCCATTGACTACCAAAACATTGTCTACTACTCGGCCCCCAAGGTGCAGCCCAAGAAAAAGAGCCTGGACGAAGTGGATCCGGTGCTGTTGGAGACCTTCGAGAAATTGGGGATCCCCTTGTCTGAACAGAAGCGGCTGGCCAATGTGGCGGTGGATGCCATCTTCGACAGCGTTTCGGTAGCCACCACCTTCCGGGAAAAGCTGGCCAAGGAAGGCGTGATTTTCTGCTCCATGTCAGAGGCGCTGCGGGAGTATCCGGAGCTGGTGCGCAAGTACTTGGGCAGTGTGGTTCCCATTGCCGATAACTACTACGCGGCGCTGAACTCGGCGGTGTTTAGCGATGGCTCCTTTGTCTATGTGCCCAAAGGGGTGCGCTGCCCGATGGAGCTCTCCACCTATTTCCGCATCAACAACGGCGAATCGGGCCAGTTTGAGCGCACCCTGATCATTGCCGACGAGGGATCCTACGTCAGCTACTTGGAAGGGTGTACTGCCCCCATGTTCGACACCAACCAACTGCATGCGGCGGTGGTGGAGCTGATCGCCCTAGACAATGCCGAGATCAAGTACTCGACGGTACAGAACTGGTATGCCGGCGACGAAAACGGCAAAGGGGGCATTTATAACTTTGTAACCAAGCGCGGCCTGTGTCAGGGGGCAAACTCCAAGATCTCCTGGACGCAAGTGGAGACCGGCTCCGCCATCACCTGGAAGTACCCCAGCTGTGTGCTGGTGGGGGAAAACTCGGTGGGCGAGTTTTA
Organism: Thermostichus sp. MS-CIW-23; assembly: GCF_054059455.1. Lineage (NCBI taxonomy): Bacteria > Bacillati > Cyanobacteriota > Cyanophyceae > Thermostichales > Thermostichaceae > Thermostichus > Thermostichus sp. MS-CIW-23. The sequence goes on from NZ_JBSSCC010000021.1 coordinate 28,329, forward strand.
CTCGGTTGCCCTCACCAACAACTACCAGCAGGCCGATACCGGCACCAAGATGATTCACGTGGGCCGCAACACCCGCAGCAAAATTATCTCCAAAGGGATCTCGGCTGGGCACTCCAAAAACAGCTACCGCGGCCTGGTCAAAATCGGGCCGAAAGCGGAAGGTGCCCGCAACTTTTCCCAGTGCGATTCCATGTTGATTGGGGATCAGTGCAGCGCCAACACCTTCCCCTATATTGAGGTGCAAAACAACACCGCCAAAGTGGAGCACGAAGCTTCCACCTCCAAGATTGGAGAAGAGCAATTGTTCTACTTCCAGTCCCGCGGCATCTCTGCGGAAGATGCTGTGTCCATGATCATCAGCGGCTTCTGCCGAGAGGTGTTCAACCAATTGCCGATGGAGTTTGCCGTAGAAGCCGATCGATTGCTGAGCCTAAAGTTAGAGGGATCCGTCGGCTAGGGGATTGCTCCCAATGCGAAGCTGAGCAAGTGGGCGAGGCCGCTGACACGCTGTGGGAGCAGGCGCTGCCATTCTCAGGAGAAGGGTAAGGGGTTAGGTAACTCCCAAGGCAGAGGGCTGTGATCCCCTGAAGCCAGAGGCGGCCCAAGGGCTTGGCGACGTTGCAAACAGCGCATGGATGCAGGGGGGGAGAGGAGATAATCAAGGAGTTTTGAACCGTAAGGCTAGGCAGGAGAAGTTCCCCATGAGGGCATTTCTGGAGGAGTTCAAAAAGTTCATCAGCCGGGGCAATGCCTTAGATTTGGCTGTTGGCGTTGTTATTGGAGGTGCTTTTGGGAAGATCGTGACTTCTTTCGTAGCAGATCTATTTACTCCGGTTTTAGGCTTGATGATTGGTGGAGTGAGCTTCCAGAACTTGGTCTGGAAAATCGGTGGAAGTCCTGAAGACCCAGTTACGATTAACTACGGCAGCTTTCTGCAAGCTGTGTTTGATTTTGTGATTATCGCTTTTGCCATCTTCTTACTGGTGAAGGCGATCAACACCCTACAGCGAAAGGAGGAAGAATCTCCTCCCACATTGCCCCCACCAGAAGTGGTTTTGCTGACAGAGATCCGGGATATCCTCAATCGCCACTCCCAATAGAGCTATAGGGGATCCTTAGGCCCAAAATCCAAACCTGGTTTAGGGATCCCTTAACCTTCCAATCCCTGCCCTTCAGTGGCAACTCTAGAGTCTAGCCATGATCCGTGAAAACAGCCCTGTCATCTTATCCGTTCGAGATCTCAGCGCCGAGATCGACGGCACCCCCATTCTCAAGGGGTTGAGCCTGGAAATTCGCGCCGGAGAAATCCACGCCATCATGGGCCCCAATGGTTCTGGAAAAAGCACTTTTTCCAAGATCTTAGCCGGCCACCCTGACTACAGGGTGACAGGAGGCGAGATCCTCTATCTGGGCAAGAATCTTCTGGAAATGGAACCGGAGGAGAGGGCTTGGGCAGGGATCTTTTTGGCATTTCAATACCCCATCGAAATCCCAGGGGTGAGCAACTTGGATTTCCTGCGCGCCGCCTACAACGCTCGCCAGAAATATCGGGATCAGCCGGAACTGGATGCTCTGGATTTTGACGACCTGGTACGGGAAAAGTTGGATATTGTCAAAATGGATCCCGTTTTTTTGGAGCGCTCTGTGAATGAGGGCTTTTCCGGCGGTGAGAAAAAGCGCAACGAGATCCTGCAAATGGCGGTGTTGGAGCCCACGCTGGCCATTTTGGACGAGACGGATTCCGGCCTGGATATCGACGCGCTGCGCATTGTCGCCCAGGGCATCAACCGACTGGCCGGCCCTGAGAATGCCATGCTCTTGATCACCCACTACCAACGCTTGCTGGACTATGTAACCCCCGACTACGTGCATGTGATGGAAGGGGGGCGTATTGTCATCAGCGGGGACAAGACCTTGGCGCTGGAGCTGGAAGAACGGGGCTACGACTGGATCAAAACTCAGTTGGGCCAAGAACCGGCAGCTGCGACATCTCGGCAGGAGAAAGAGGGATGAGCGCCACCTTGCCCAAACCTTTTGCCCCAGAGAGCCGCCTATTCCTGGAGCACATCCTCGGCCAAATCCCGGAAAGGCAGGATCCCTACACCACCCTTAGGCAGCAGGCCCGCGCCCAATTGGCCGAACTGGGGATCCCGACCCCACGGGAAGAGGATTGGAAATACAGCGATCTCTCGCCACTGCTGGCCCACAAGTTTCGCCTGGCTGCCGCGGGGGATCCGGCTCTGGATGCGGCAACCCTAGAACCTTGGCTTTGGCCGGAAACCAGCTATAGCCGCGCCGTGTTCGTCAACGGCTACTTTGCCCCCCAGCTTTCTGATTTGAGTGGCCTGCCCACCGCTTTGCAGGTGATCCCTTTAGCCCAAGCCCCAGGGGAGTTGCTGCAAACCCTGGCCAAGACGGATGTGTTTACGGCCCTCAACACCGCTCATCTGGGAGATGGGATCCAGATTGGCCTACAGCCCGGCCAGGAAGTTCCGTCACCGCTGCACCTGCTGTTCATAACGGTGGCTCCTGAGGGAGAGGCCGTTTTGGCCCAGCCCCGCTGCCTGCTGTCTTTGCAAGCCCACAGCTCCCTCACGCTGATCGAAGATCATGTATCCCTGGGATCCGGGATCCCCTTTGGCAACGCTGTAACCGAGATCCTCTTGGCAGAGGGATCCCGCTTGCACCATGTGATCCTGCAGCGGCAGGGGTCTCAGGCTTTTCACATCAACCAGACCGCCGTGCGCCAAAGCCGCAACAGCCACTACCGCCTCCAGGCCATTCAGTGGGGATCCCAGTTTTCTCGCCACAACCTGGAGATCACCCAAGCCGGAGCCCAGGCCCACACCCAACTGCAGGGGCTAACGCTGCTGAAGGGATCCCAGCACAGCGACACCCACTCCCGCCTGGTGCATCAGGCCCCCCACGGCAGCAGCCGCCAATTGCACAAGTGCATCGTTGACGAGACAGCCCATGCGGTCTTCAGCGGACGGATTCTGGTGAGCCGAGAGGCCCAACTGACGGACGCCGCCCAGACCAACCGCAACCTGCTCCTAGGCCCCAAAGCCCGGGTCGACACCCAGCCGCAACTGGAGATCTTTGCCGACAACGTCAAGTGTGCCCATGGGGCCACCGTCAGCCAACTGGAGGCGGAAGAGATCTTCTATCTGCAAAGCCGGGGTATTCCCCAAGCTGAGGCCAGGCAACTTCTCACCTGCGCTTTTGCGGCAGAAGTTCTGGAAGGGATCCCGTTGGCTCAACTTCCCGCCCTGGTGGCCCGCCAGTTGGCTGGGATCCCGTGAATCCAATCAATTCCAATAACAATAATAAGTTGTTGCTCCCCCATTACCCTCAAGAGTGACCAGACTTGGGCGTGATGGATAGGCATCACTGACGCGACAGAGATTTAGGAGCTTCCTTATCAATCCTCTGCAGTTGCGTTTTGCTGCAAATCTTGGGTTAGAAACGCTCAAATTACCACAGAGCAGGGGTTTTAGCCATTGTCATCACTGAGGAAATAGCCAGAATAAGAGTAGCCATTGACCCAGCGATGGGCGCTACGACAACTCGGTGAACGAACGATGTTTCCCTCTCTTTTAAATCCACGTGCAGCAGGCATACTCCTATCGGGAGCTGTCTTGGGCATCCACTGCCAGGTGGCCATGGCCGCTCCCTTCCGCGACACCTTTGGTCACTGGGCCCAAGCCTACATTGAGACCCTCTCCGCTCAAGGAGTGTTGAACGGCTTCCCCGATGGCACCTTCCGCCCCAATGAGCCGGTTACCCGCGCTCAGTTTGCCACCATTGTCAATACCGCTTTCCGCCTCCGCAATACCTCCGGTACTTTTATCGGCTTTCGGGATGTGCCCCCCACCCACTGGGCAGCCAGTGCCATCTCGACGGCAGCAGCCAACAATCTGGTGGCAGGCTTTCCCGATGGCACCTTCCGTCCTGAGCAGCCCGTTACCCGCACCGAAGCGCTGGTGGTTTTGACCAACGCCATTGGCAACACGGGAGCGATCCCAGCCGCTCAGCCCAGCGATCTCTTCAGCCGCTACCGAGATGCGGCAGCCATCCCCAATTGGGCCCTGGCACAACTTGCGGCGGCCAACCGCGCCGGGTTGATCGTCAATTATCCAGACCCGATGCTCTTGGAACCCAACCGTCCCGCCACTCGCGCCGAGGTAGCAGCCTTCACCCACCAGGCCATGCTCAGCCGGGGATCCTTGGTGGCGCAAAACCCAGGGGGATCCCTCTCCGGTTCCCAGCCGGGCTTCGACCTGCGCCTTTCCACGCTGGCGGCGGGCACCTTGATGCAAACCACCACCCCCTTCAACGAGCGCCTCTTCATTGCCCCCAACGAAACCCGGCCCATGTCTTTGATCGTCCGCAACCCGATTCGCAACGCCCAGGGGGATATTCTGGTGCCTTTTGGCTCACGGGTGGATGGCCGCTTTGAGCCGGCCCCAGGGGGCACCCGTTTTGTGGCGGAAAGCATTATCGTCAACAACCAACTGTTCCCCTTGGCTGCCCAATCGGACATCATTCACGATGTCAAGGATCCCCGCTACACCACCACAGGCAAAATCATTCAGGATGCAGCCATCGGCGCGGCAGCGGGCGCCATTCTCGGCTTGGTAACCGGAGACAATGCCATTGCCACAGAAGAAGTGCTGGGGGCGGGGGTGGCCGGAGCGGTAATTGGCAATGTAACGGCACCACAGGTGGTGGTGCTGGATCCCAATCAGGTGATCGAGTTGCGCCTCACTCAGGATCTGGCGCTGGCCCCGACATCCCGATAACCGGTGCAAGGCCGGAATCATAAGTGGTGTCGGCACGGCTATCTCCCCAGCCAATCCAAGAGGGTTGTTCCCCCCCACCACAGGCCGATCAAAATGGAAGTGGTCAGCAGTCCTCCTGCTACACAGATCAGGGATCCCAAGCTGCACAGGATCCCGTCTTCTTCCAGGAGGCCAAAGGCGGTGACGAAAACCCCCATTGCCGGCAGGGTGTTGGTGCCTGGAACGGGGATGATCATGGAAATCCCCATCAAGCCGATCCAGGTGCCCAGCCAGACTTGGCCGAGCCGTGTGGTGCAGAGCTGCCGCCAGCGGGGACGGGCAATGTTTTCAATACGCTGCAGCCACGGGATCCCAGCCTGCGCCCACTTTTGAAATTGCTTCCGTTCAACAGAGGTCTGCAACACCCATTTCGGCAGCCAAGGGGTGGTTCGCCCTGCCACCAGTTGAAGGGCCAGCAACACAATGAACACACCAAAGGGAGTGGAATAGCCGGGAGCTGGCAGCGGCAGAGCAGAAGGGAAAGAGAGCACTGCCAAAAAGAATCCAAAGCTGCGCTCGCCCGCCAGTTCCAGGATGTCTTCGATGCAGATCGACCCTTCCGGAGGGAGTTTGGGCTGCTCTGGGCTATCGGGAAGGCAGGAAAGCCGGGCTAGTTCTTGGGATAGACGGGCCATGGAAGCTACAGCAGGCAAAGTTTGGAAACGGGTGAGCGCTATTTGGAAAGCCAACGCTAGCCTACTGCAAATTCAAACTGTGTTGGATATCTTGAGCAAAGGGGTGGTTTTGGAGAGGTGACATGCTCGGCAACAGGCTCAACAGGGCCGAGAACATCAGCGGTCTGGAGCAATGGCAGAAGTATCCAACTCAGTTCGGCAGAGGGGGTCGTAGGCTAGGATGGCCCCTGCTGCTGGGATCCCTACTGATAGTGGGGCACGGTGTGGCCCTGGCAGAAGCGCAGTTGGAGGTGGGCACTTCCACCACCCTATCCCCGCAGGCAGCTCCGCCGGTGTTACCACCCCCCCCTGTGAGAGTCCGACAAATTTCCGTGGATACCGATCCCGAGCAAACCGCCGATATGCCCCTTTCCTTGATGGCTGAGCAGGTACTGGAGGCAGTGTGCGAAGCGCAAATTGATGCTCAGCGGGCCTTGGCTCTCATGCCCGACCTGAGCGAATCCCATATCCGTGCTGCCTGTCCGAAGCGACTGATCCCCAAAAGCTGAAGGGGCGGCCCCAAGTTGGCGCTGAAAAGTAGCCGGAAATACGTTCACTGCCAAGGAAAGGTGGTACTCAACCTGTGTACCTCTTTCTTCAGAGAGCCTTCCATTTATGATCAGCCTTTTTATGAGAGAGCCTGTCTGGTAGGGATCCTGGCGGGGGAACTCAACCGAACAGGCAAGCTGGGGGCGCTCTAGCGTGGACTTTGAACTACGGGCCGGGGAGATTTACGCTCTCCGAGGGGAGAATGGCGCCGGGAAAACCACCCTGATGAACATGCTGGCGGGCCTCTACCAGCCGGATGCTGGCGAGATTCGCCTGCGGGGCCGCCCAGTGCGGATCTGCTCCCCACACCAAGCCATCCAACTGGGCATCGGTATGGCGAAGCTTATGTGGTGCAAAGCTTTACAGGTACCGGCAACATTGTTACACTGACCTAAGATTGTCTGCATCATTGTGCAAATAAATTCACAGACAGCCTATAAGTTTTGTGCGGATCTACACTTGGCATCACTGACTTGAGGGGAAGCCATGCCCAAAAAAGCCGCCAGCACAAAACCAAAAACAACTAGGGCAACCTCAAGAGAAGAGACCAAGCCCGATCCGCAAGGGGCGATTGCTGCAGAAATCCAGCGCCTTTCCGATACCTACGGCATCTCTAAGGAACTCCTGGAGAATTTTGCGCGGTTTGTGGTCAGGCAGCTACAGCCACCGCCTCGGTTGTCTGTCAAAGAGCTGCAGAAAGCGATTTACAACCACTTTGGCGTTAAAAACGCAGCCGAGCTGAGAAAGTCAGCCAGCTTCAAACTGGCAACCAGCGGCATGGGCAAGCTGAGCTTATCCAACATAGACGATTTGGAGCGCATTTATCGTCAGCACATCGGGATCCTTCCCAACGAAGAGGGGGAAGAGGGGTATGGCTGCATCAACGGGATCAACATCTTCAAGTACGACTTGCCATGGCGGGTTTTTGGACTTGACCCCGATCGAGCTACCAATGAGGACATCAAAGCTGCCTTTTATCGCCTGAGCAAGATCTACCATCCCGATTCTCCAACCGGGGATGACAAAATTTTCCAGCGATTGACTCTCTTCTACAAAAGCCTTACGGAGAAATTTGAGCAATGGCTATAGTCTATGTTTCTTCAAACAAGCTCGCCGAATTTTTGGGTATCAGCCTTGAGGAACTCAGGGAGATTGAAGCCTACTTTGACAGTATCCCTGATGATGAGTGGGAACTGGTGGAAGGTAAAGACTATCGCGTTATCAACAAAAGTTCGGGGCTGAGAGAATACACGCAGTCTGGTGCTTACGCCATTTTATCCTTTTTAAGGTCTAGGTCAGAGCAAGGTCGTAAGTACTCTACAGACACAAGCATTAGCACAAGCATTAGGAATTGGTTCAAGGAAGAGTATCGCAAGAGGCAGAAGGCTCTGGTGGATCATAGGATCCTCGAAAACAGCTCCTCTCTGGTCAGAAGACAAGATCAGTTTTGGCTATCTCTTCAAGATGTTGTGACGATCTTTGGAACTCGAACTGATTACCTTAAGAAAGCGCTTGAGATTGCATCAAAACAAAGTAAACTCATCAAAGACGTTCATTACACACGCTTTGGCAACGACGACACTGTCTACCTCTCTTTGCGAGGCATCTATGAGCTTGCCAAGATTATGGTAGAAGTCCTCAAGCAAAACCACAGAAAAGACTGGTGTCGAGATGTTGGCGAACGCATTGAACCCCAGATTCAGGCAATCGTCAAGACAATCCAGGATAGACAAAGGCAGATAGAAAGAGCAAAAGAGCTTGCAAGAAGAAGGGATAAAAATCTCTGTAGAGTTACTCGAAAAACAGCCAGTAGCCTAACGGTTCACCATCTCTACTCTGAAGCGCACTATCCAAAGATTGCAGCAAATCTTTCCAACCTGATTACTATAGCCAGCGAAGTGCATAGCCACTTTCATCAGTGGATGGGAGGTTTCAACGAGCCATGTACAATTGATGACTTCATCAAGTATGTTTTGGAATACTATCCTGAGAACAAAAACCTGATCATCTGGTTGGGACAACAGAAGGCCAGTCTTGGGCCGCAGTTGCCCATTGGCAAGGGGAGAGAGCATGTGCTCTACATTCCTCTCCAGCGTGTAACTTGAAATAACCCATTGGTTATCGGTTGTTTTCAGGTCATTCCAACCACCTTAGTCAGGTTTGTCCGTCCTTGAGGATCCTTGATCTCTTTTTGGGGATCCCTCTTTCTGCGAGCAATCCGCGTCTGTCTCACTGGAAACGACAGAGGCCATAGTACAGCCAGGGATCCCTAAACCAAGCCCTGATTCAAGATCTCGCGGGAACGGGCGATGGCTGCTCTCAAGTTGGCCCGCTGGGTGTAGCGCATCGTCATGGCGGCAGTTGTGTGGCCCAGCAAGTGCTGAATGTGTTCGGGGGCAACGCCGCGATCCAGCAACAAGGTGGCAAAGCTGTGGCGAAACTGGTGAGGGGTTTGATGTCCCGGCTCAGGCTCGGTTAGCTTGAGCACAATATGCCGTAGACCATCGTAGGTGAGGGGACGGCCTCGGTAGGCCAAGCAGCGAGATTGGGAAACAAACAAGGGATCCGTCGGCGCGCACGGGCCCCGTTCTTGGCTCAGATACTGCTGCAACAGCTCGGAGAGGGGATCCCCTACTGCCACAGCGCGGGGTTTGCTCCCCTTGCCACAGCGCACTTCCAACAGGGATCCCTCGGGGCTGATTTGAAAATCTTGAACGGTTAAGTCCAACAGCTCCTGGGCCCGCAGCCCGCACTCCAGCATCAGGCGAATCAAAGCCGCGTAGCGCAGAGAATGGTTCTGGGCCCGCTGCAACACCCGCTGCAACAACAACCGATCCAGATCGCGGGGCAAACGAGCGGGTAGGCGGGCAGGTCGAATGGCTTGGGTGGGCAGGGGATCCTGAAGGTAGCCCCGTTGGCTGGCCCATTCAAAAAATTGCTGCAAGGCCAACCGCTTCAGGTTGTAGGTGGCCGGAGAGGCGGGCGGGTGGATCCGCTGGCCGGAGCGGTTGCGAAACGGACGGCCCTTCAAGCTGTTCAAAAAGGACTGGACGTGGACAGGCTGCACCTGGGGCAGCGGCACCGGGCAAGTTTTGGCAAACTGCTCCAGAGCAATGCGGTAGGTACGGCGGCTGGCAGGGGCCAGATCCCGCTCCCGCTCCTGCAAAAATTGCGCCGCCAGATGGCTGAGACTGGGAGCAGGGCCGCTCGGTTGAGTCTGTCGAACCTGACCAGGTCGGGGATCCCTCATCTTTAGCCCACTGGCAACCCTCAACCAACTCTATCCTTCCCCTGCGAGCAAGCTCCAGCTTGGACTCGGCCCCTACCCCGGCATCAAATGCTGAGCGATGAAGTCCGTGTACACTTCGCCCCTCAAAAAAGCTTCATGGCGCAGGATCTGCTGGTGGAAAGGGATCGTGGTGGGCACCCCGGTGATGGCGCATTCCCCCAAAGCCCGCTGCATGCGGCGGATGGCTGCTGCCCGGTTAGGCCCCCAGACGATCAGCTTGCCCAACAGCGAATCGTAGTAGGGGGGAATGGTGTAGTCGGTGTAGATGTGGGAATCCATGCGCACCCCCGGCCCCCCAGGGGGCAAATAGGCACTGATCGTGCCAGCGCAAGGCCGAAACTGCTGCTTGGGATCCTCGGCGTTGATGCGGCATTCGATGGCATGGCCCCGCAGTTCCACATCCTTCTGGCGAAAGGTCAGGGGTTGACCTTGGGCAATGCGAATCTGCTCGGCAATCAGATCCAGCCCGGTCACCATCTCGGTAACCGGGTGCTCCACCTGGATGCGGGTATTCATCTCGATGAAGTAAAACTGGCCGTTTTTATCCAGCAAAAACTCCACCGTGCCCGCTCCCACGTAATTCACCACCTTGGCTGCTTTCACCGCCGCTGCTCCCATGCGGCTGCGCAGAGCCGTTGTCAAAGCCGGGCTGGGAGCCTCTTCCAACAGCTTTTGGTGTCGCCGTTGAATGGAGCAATCCCGCTCGTACAGATGCACCACATTGCCCTGACTATCCGCCAAGATCTGAAACTCCACATGACGGGGGCGCTCGATGAACTTCTCCAAATAAACCCCGCCGTTGCCAAAGGCCGCTTGGGCTTCCCCCTGGGCGGTGCGCAGCATCTTCAGCAGCTCCTGGGCATCTTTAGCCACCCGCATACCCCGCCCCCCGCCACCGGCGGTGGCTTTGATGATCACGGGGTAGCCGATTTTCTCCGCCAGCTTCACTGCCTCCTCCTCAGAGGTGATCAACCCGCGGCTGCCCGGCACCGTCGGCACCCCCACCGCTTGCATGGTCTCGCGGGCCGTGGCCTTGTCGCCCATCTTGCGCATCGCCTCTGGCGAGGGGCCGATGAAGATCAAGTTGTGGTCGGCACACATCTCGGCAAATTTGGCATTCTCCGCCAAGAACCCATAGCCCGGATGAATGGCAGTGGCCCCGCGGGTGAGGGCTGCCGAGATGATGTTGGGAATGTTGAGGTAGCTTTTGGCCACCGGGGCATCTCCTACGCAAACAGCCTCGTCCGCCAGTTGGACGTGCAGGGAGTTCTGATCCGCAGTGGAGTAAACGGCCACAGTTCGGATCCCCATTTCCTGACAGGTGCGGATGATGCGCAGGGCAATCTCACCCCGGTTGGCGATCAGGATCTTGGTGATGGGCGGCATGAGGGAGGTTCAGAGCAGAGAGATGGATCGACCGCCGAAGCCAGCAGTCTGTGAACGCAAGGTTAAGTTCAGGTGCTCATCCTACTATTTGACATACTCCCCGTCTTAAAGGACGGGGATGCTTTCTCAGCCAGCAGAATTGCTCCTACCGACTGAGCTACACAGGGCATGAGGCTGAAACCTCAACCCTATGGGGGATGCCATGGCCCCAACTACTGGGCCGGAGCCCAGATACTTCCTGCGGATGTTAATTGCCCCCACCCCGTCCCGATGGAACTCAAACCCACACCCACACCTGTACACACGACCTTTGGGCTTGTTTCTCTGTCCACAAACAGGACACTCCTGAGAGCTGTACCGCTCATCTTGCAGTACCACTCTCATCCCCAACCGCTCAGCTTTGTAGGTGATGAGATGCCGGACTTGACCATGCAACATCTGGTGGATCTTCTGATTCGCCTTTTTGTTGTAGTTGGCAGACATCCGGATATCCCGAAGGTCGCCAATCACAACTGTCTGCACGCCTCGCTTGTGGAGCGTGGAGACCAATCGGGTTGTCTGCTTGTGCAGAATATCCCGAATTTGATTGCGCAGCTTCTTGAGCTGCAAACGTTGAGAGCGAACTAGCCGCTTCCACCGCCGAGAGCCCCGCTTTTTGCGCGCCAGGAGTCGAGCTAGCTTGCCCTGCAGCTTGTTCTGGTAGCGCCTTTTGGAGCGCAGCAGCCTGCCATTGGCGATGTAGGTTTGTCCCCCCTCATGAGCGACTGCGGGGTGAATCTCACCCAAATCCACAGCGGCAACGTTGCTCTCTTCCCCCTCTTCTTCCGGCGGCGTATCCCCCACCTTGTAGCAAGCCCTCAGCTCATACTGCTGGCCATCCCAGCCCATCTCTACCCAAACAGGCGTATCCCAAGCCCAGTTAACAATCAGGGGCTCCTTGCCTTTCCCGTTCGACAATCGCAGCTTCCCATTGACGACTTGGATGGCTGAAGATTTCCACTGGACTTTGTAGAAGTACCGACGGCGTCGAGGTGGACGGGCGTTGGGGTCGGTTTTGCGGCGTTCCCGCCAGGACTTGAGAGAGGCAAAGAAGCTTTGCACTACTGCGTCTGCACTGTGGGCATGAAGTGTATTCTCAGGGTCGTTGGGAAACCAACGCATGAATGTGGAAGGCTTTAACCACAATCCCTTCTTGCGGACGACCCGCCAAAAGTGAACGAGCACTTTTGAGTACAGCTCGCCTGCTGCCCTGCTCAACAGCTGCAGTTGCTCTGAGACGCCTAGCTTGAGCTTGCGGACAAGGTACATGCAAAGTTGCCTTTCCTGTCTAATAGCATCTTACAAAAGCCGCCCTAGAAGGGCGGGGCTTGTAACCCAGTTTTTTTGGTCAACTGGAGGGGAGGATAGAGAAGGTCAGGTGGGGATCCCGCATTCAGCCCATCCAGTCGACAACCTAGGTAGGACTGAGGCCACAGGGATCCGGCTGCAGCAGAATCCCGGTGGGGGCAAACTGCGTCACCCAAAACTCTACATCCTGAAACTGGTGACGCAGGGTGTTGCGCACTTGGGCGGCCAGCTCCAGGCTGGGCATGATTCCGAAGACCGTTGGCCCTGACCCCGACATCAGGGATCCCAGGGCCCCCGCCGAGAGAAGAGCTTGGCGCAGTTCCCCTACAATCGCGTACTCCGGCAAAACCACCTGTTCCAAGTCATTGCGCAAACTCCTGGCTAACGCCGGCGGATCCTGACGGCTGAGAGCCGCCAACGCCTGCGGCAAGGTGGGCAGCGCGGGTTCAGATGGGGCAGTCGCTCCCAAGATCTCCCGGCGAGAACGAAAGGCTTGATAGGCCCAGGCAGTCGAAACCCCCAGGTGCTTGGGCTTGGCCAGTAGCACAGGGATCCCTTCCCAATCGGCCAGCGGCTCCAAAACTTCCCCGCGCCCGGTGGCCAGTTGCGTTCCCCCCTGGACACAGAAGGGAATGTCGGATCCCAGACGGGCTGCCAAGCTCTGCAACTCTCCCACCGTCAGGCCCAGCCCCCACAGTTGGTTCAACCCCACCAAAACCGCTGCCGCATCAGCCGAGCCCCCCGCCAAGCCTGCTGCCACCGGAATGTGCTTTTCGATGTGGATCTCCACGCCAGCGGCAGAGTGACACTCTTTTTGCAGCAGCTCAGCCGCTCGATAGGCGAGGTTGCGGGCATCTGTGGGCACTTCTGGGCGATCGCAGGTGAGGTGGATCCCGTGAGGACGGCTCTTCAACTGCAGTCGATCCGCCAAATGAATGCTCTGCAACACCATCGCCACCTCTGAATACCCATCAGGACGGGAGCCGAGGATTTCCAGGTAGAGGTTGATCTTGGCGCGGGCAATCAGGGTACAGGCTTGCATGGGGTGAAAATCTGGGTCAGCAACAAGTCTCAACTCCCCTTAGCCTGTACAGACCTGATCAAAACACAGACTTATCCGGGGAGGTCTCCCAGCCCGATTCTAACGGCAATGGATCCCCTTTCTAGCTGCCGGAGCGCGGCCATGGCCCCAGCCACTCTCCACCGCGAAAGCGCCAGCGGGGAAACAAAATGCGCATTACCACCCAAGCGCTGAGGTAAAGGCAAACCCAGACCACACTGTAGTGGAGAATAAAATCTCCCAAGTCAAACCGTTGGGTTGGGATATAAGGAAGACCCACCACCTTCAAGACTGTACCCAAAAAAAGCCCTTCCCAAATGCCGGCCAAAAGCTGAAGGATCCCAGGCCAATCGTGATCCCACATCCACCCCATCAGATAGTTATAAACGACATCCCAAACACAGCCAAACAGACCTACGTAGAGCAATACCCAAAAATAGGTGAGGCTGCCGCCATGTCCAGTGATCCCAAAATAAAAGGGTAAACTTGCCAAAACACCAACGGTGGCCAATAAGAAAATGCGAGTTTGCCAGCGGCCAATCAGGGTCGGAGTCATCTTTTCCTCCAGCAGTTTTGCCTATCGAGATCATCAGGATCCGTGTCGCTCCCGGTCTGTTTGAGAGAATCTTCTGGCCCTCACCCCCATCCGTTCTCCCTTTGGTATAGAAGAGTTGGGGATCAACGCAACGCCACTTTCATGAGGCTAGCGCGATGGGGAATGGCCATGGTGTGCCGCCAATGTTTTACGTGTGGGACAGCGTTGATAACCAAAAACATCTCACAAAATCCAGAAGCGTTGCCCAATGTCGGCAAGCTAGGGGCTGATGTTTAGGGCCCACTTGCACCATTGCCACAGGGATCGGATCCCTTCTAAGCCTTTGACCCCCGGTGCCCGCAGTCGAGCCAGGTGTTCCACCGAGCGATGGGCACAGTACTGTAAACCCAAAAACGTATCCACCGGCGCATAGGGCCCGCCCAAGGTGATGATCCCAGCGGCGTACATTCGCCCATCCCGGTTGCGCATCTCCACCAGCTCAAAGTCGTTGGAGACATGCAAGCGCCCGTGAGGATTGAGGGGCAGGTTGTAGTGGGTAATTAGATCGTTGAGGAGAGGATTGGTCATGGGATCCGAAACCAAACCCGTACAGTCGATAACGAAATCGGCCTCCACCTTTAATTGCGTGTTGTTGTGGGTACCTCGAATGTAGGTTACCGGCTTACCCTTGTCGCCGGGAACCACCGACTCCACCTTGCCGAACACAATCGAGTACCAGCCCTCTCGCAACCCTTGCCGCACGATCCGCCGCCATTTCCGCCGACTTGCTGTCGTGGTGCCGCCCCAAGCTTCCAGCAGTTCGCGCCGTTCCAGGGGGGTCGCCGCTTCCAATTTGGCACGCAGAACTCCTCCCCAAGTGCCCTTGGGCCAGTTGAAGGGCTGAAACTCCCAATGGTTATCCACTGCCCGTTTGGCTCGTCCGAAGCGATTACCGCTTTTGGGCGCACGGCTCAGATGCACCACCGAGATGCGGGGGTTGACTTTGCGGGCTTCGTAAAGGCGTTCCATCACCTGAGAGGCGACGATCCCAAATCCCCGAATTAGGACGGTGCCACCTTGTTTCTCCAACTGCTCATAAACGTGATCATGAGGCTCATAGCCGTGTACCACCGATCTCAAATCTCCTGTTTTTTCGCGAAACTCCTGCAGGTCGTTGAGCAACTTGATGGCCGGATATCCAGTTGCCAAATGGAGATACTTGGCCACCATAAAACGGTGATCCGTATGGCCGGGCCGCGTTGCCGAATAGGCCACCACATATCGCCCATCCTCCGTTTTGCGAATGGCGCGAATATGGCCGTAACACAACATTTGCTCCCAACCAATTCGGGCTGCCTCCCGATCCATTGAGGCAAATACATCCCCCGCCCGCGGCGTATAGGTATCTGCCAACAAGGGCTCACTAAATACCTGCCACAAAAAGCCGAATGCTTCCAACAATCGGCCGGAGAAAAAGGAACGCCAAGCATCCCGCAGAGCATAGCCAGGCCAGCCCCAAATGTTGTCTGGACAAGAATCGGAGCCAGAGCGAATTCGCTTCCAGCGGGGGATCTGGCAGTTGGTCAAAAGCCGTTCATACCGTTCGTAGGGTTTGCGGGCAATGCTGATGACGCGGATGTGTTCCGGTCTGACCCCGTAGATGCGCAGGGTATCCACCCAGACAAAGCTGCCGATACCGCCGCCCAAGGCCAAATAGAGGGTCTCTTCCACAGGTAGTCCGGTGGCTTTGAGGGCGCTCAGGGCAATTTGCTCAGCTCGAAACAAATCCGGCGGCGGAAAATCCGAGCCAGCCCGCACTTCAGGAAGCTGCTCTGGGGCGAAAACCACCGTGGAAGCCGGGGGAACCTCAAATGCAGTGTCGGGTTGGGTTGCCGGGCGAATCAGGTCGGTGCGAGGCTCTAGCAGGAGGGTAGGGGTACCGCGATGGGTGCCGGTCAAAAGGGTGGCATTGGGATCCCTGGGGGAGACTAAACCAACAGTGATGCTGTAGGGGCCAAGCTCCACCACTTCCCCCCCCTGCAACACCCGGCGTGCCTGCCGGATTTTTTCCCCATTGATGCGGCTGCCGTTGGCACTGCGATCTTCATAGATGACCTGGCCATCCTCACCGAGATAGACGAGGGCGTGATAACGGGAGATCTCCTGGCTGGCAAACACAGCCCGCGCCACTTCTCGACCTTGCCATTCCTGTGGCAATTGGGCCAGCTCCCTGCCCAAGGCAAGAGGCAATGGGAAAATCAGCTCCTGCTGTTCTTCGGTGATGGGATCTTCCCAGCTCAGTTGAATTTGCATAGCTTCTGCTTACCTTTACAAAGATCATGAAGAGGCCATTGAGAAAACACAGAACAGCGCGACCTCACAGGTCACTTTTGGTTTGCCCGGGATCCCTTTTTTCTATCCCCCACGGACTTGGATCAGCCACTGGGATCTGTAAGAAGAATTAAGAAGAATAGAAAGGGTTGGTCCTCTAGAGAGGAGGTTGTGGGGCTTTGCCAGCTTCTGGAGGAGGGATCACCAAGGTAGCGCTCAAGACCAAATGTCCACAGTAGGGACAATTCTGACCCTGATATTCTGGGGGCAGGTAGTGAGGGTTTTCCAGGCGGCTGCACTTAACCTTGAGGGTGTCCAAAGTGCCGCGGCTGAGGAGATCCCCCTGATCCTTCCTGGCCACTTCTATAGACTTCACCCTCAGCACAATGTGCCCCAACTGAATTTGGCTATTGGCCTCAAGCGCAGGCTCTTCCTGAATTATTTTTCGGCCATTCACCCAGACAGGGTTGGGCTGCTTAGGAGGCAAACGATCCCGAGTTAAGTTGCGAATGTGAAAGTTTAAGGTTTTGGGATCAAAATAAAGCCCGGCGTGAATTCCTGAAACCGAGCGAGTTGGGTCATTGAGCACCACATCACAGCTGGGATCCCGTCCAATGGTAACCAGCTTGGAGGGAACAGGCGAAACCGTTTGCGATCGGCGCCGGTCGGCCTCGGTCCATTCTAAAGTGAGTTGACACACGATCCCATTCTCCACAGTTCAGCGCCTCCATTCCCTAGATCGGCTTCAGCATATCCAAAGGTCAGCTTGGGGAAAGCAGAAGATGTCTTTTTCGTCAAAATTGTTATCTTTTTGGATAACTATAACCTACTCCCCTGACCAAAGGCTTGCGCTGATCCGGATCACCTGAGTTGGGATCTCCGAGTTACATTCCTGCTGGAGACCGTGCCCAAACGCTCCGCGCCGCTTCCGCGACCACCCTCAGCTCCTCTTCCAGAGGGAGAGGGGAGCCAGACGGAAAGGTTTCATTCATGATGTTTAGACCATGATGTTTAGAGTGACTACATACTCGACTTTATCCCCACCCGATTTGAAGCAACAAAACTCGATCTCCTCAGGAACGGCGAGGCCGTTCAAGTTTGACCGAGGTGGCCTGATCCCTTGGCCGGAAGCCTCAGAAATCCACCTGAGAGATAGGGCCTAGAGTGAGTTTTGAGTTTCTGGGGATCCTGCAAGACTAGTATCCTCTGTGTCTTTATCCAAACCGTTTTCAAAGCACTCCAGTAAATGTGAAACTGCCGCTGCCCAGCCGCTCCTGCCGATCGAACACACTGATGGTGAGCTGATGGGATCCCGTTTGAGTGAGGGTAAA
Source organism: Thermostichus sp. MS-CIW-23 (assembly GCF_054059455.1). Taxonomy (NCBI): domain Bacteria; kingdom Bacillati; phylum Cyanobacteriota; class Cyanophyceae; order Thermostichales; family Thermostichaceae; genus Thermostichus; species Thermostichus sp. MS-CIW-23. The sequence goes on from NZ_JBSSCC010000021.1 coordinate 45,672, forward strand.
GCGATTCTGGGTCAGGGTCAGCCCTGTAACGGTGCAGGTGGTCGCCCCAACGAAGCAGCCGGGCAACTGAGCGGCATCAAAAGCTCCCAGAGTTACGAAATTGCCCAGTGGGGTGGTGACGGAAGCCAAAAAGGCGTTGGAACCCCGGATCCCGGCAGGGGCCTCTACCCGAAAAGACACCACAAAGGTTGGAGTTTGCCCCACCAAGACGGTGCGCGGAGAGAGATCGGTAATGGTGAGGGATGGAGCAGGTATGGGAGGTGGCAGGGGCGGAAGATCGCTGCTGCCGGTCGTACCCCCACACCCCACCAGAACACTGCTCAGCAGCACCAGCAATGGGATCCGTTCATGCCTTCGCTGCATGGTTTTCCTCCACTCCAAAAGGTCTTCTTTTTTTGAGCTTATTGTCTAGAGTTTGTCTCCACCAAGCCAGCGGGCGGAAAGGAGAGAACCTGGCGAGAAGCAGCCTGGGATCCTTCGCTTATTCCCCTTGCAAAAGGCTTTGGCAGGCTGTGGCAATGGACCAGTCCTCTTGGGCTGAGATCACCAGAACCCGCACCGGAGCATCCGAAGTGCTGATATCGCAGTTGCGGGGGGATCCGGCATTCAAAACCGGGTCGATCTGGATCCCTAAAAAACCTAGGTCTGCACAGGCTGCCGCCCGCACCGGTGCCGAGTTTTCCCCAATCCCCCCAGAGAACACCAGCGCATCCAGCCGATCCAAGCTCATGAGCATCGCCCCAATCTGGCTGCGCAGACGGTGGACAAACAGATCGAAAGCCAGCTCCGCCCGGGCATGGCCTGCCTCCATTGCCTCCAACACAACCCGCATATCGCTGCTCAGGCCGGAAACGCCCTTCAACCCCGATTCTCGGTTCAAGATCCGATCCAGTTCATCCACACTCATGCCCTGGCGCAACTGATGGATCAAAATGCCCGGATCCACTGACCCCGACCGGGATCCCATCATCAAGCCCTCCAGGGGGGTGTAGCCCATGGTGGTGTCCACACTTCTGCCCCCGCGAATGGCCGCCAACGAGCAGCCGTTGCCCAGGTGACAAGTGATCAGCCGCAACTCCTCCAGGGGTCGGTTCAAGATCTCGGCAGCGCGACGGGCGCAATGCTCGTGGTTGATGCCATGAAACCCGTAGCGGCGGATCCCTTGTTCAGCCCAAGCGTAGGGAAGGGGGTAAAGGGCTGCGGCCAGAGGCATTTGCTGGTGGAAGGCGGTGTCGAAAACGGCCACCTGAGGGATCCCCGGCAACAGTTGCCTTAGCAGACGGATGCCAGCCAGCGCAGCAGGGTTGTGGGCTGGGGCCAAGGGGATCAATTGCTCAATCGCCCTCTCCACCTCCGGTGTAATTAAGGTAGGCTGCCGGTACAGGGATCCCCCATGCACCACCCGATGGCCGACGCCGCCGATCTCAGCCGCCTGCGGGAGCAGGGATCCCTCCCCTTGCCAGAGGCTTTGAAACAGCGGGGCCAGTTGGCCGATCCCTCCCTCAGGTGAAGCGGAGGGAAAAGATTCCCACCCACCGCCTCGCCGACGAGTCTGGATGAGGGCCTCCCCCGGCTTGTAGGTGAAATCCACCTGGGCTTGCCAGATGGGCGTGGCCTCCACCCTTCCCTCAACCGTCAGAAATAGGGAGGATTTGAGGCTGCTGGAACCGGCATTGACGACCAGAATATTCACAGCGTGTCTTCGTTGGCCTTCGCACTGCTGGGCTTAAGGCCTATAGCCCGCTTGCTTGAACAGAGCGGTTGACTACCCTGCCGCTAAGGATGACCATAGCATTAAAGCCCTCCTGCAGCTTCCTGAGGCCAAGGCGAACTGCGTAGCGGTAGGACGGAGCTTTAGACCCAATTTTTTGGGTAATCTGTTCCCCTACTTCTGTTGCCCTCCATCCCACTGGACTAACGCTGCTTATGCCCAGAGTCATCGTCACAGATCCCATCGATCAGGCGGGGATCGACATTCTCTCCCAAGTCGCTCAGGTGGATGTGCAAACCCAGCTCACCCCAGAGCAGTTGATCGCGGTCATCCCCAACTACGATGCCATCATGGTGCGCTCTGGTACACGGGTTACCCGAGAGGTAATCGAGGCGGGGACGAACTTGAAGATCATCGGGCGGGCGGGCGTTGGTGTCGATAACATCGATGTGCCCGCCGCAACCAAAGCCGGGATCCTGGTGGTCAACTCCCCAGAGGGCAACACCATTGCCGCTGCCGAGCACGCCATTGCCTTGATGATGGCCCTCTCCCGCCACATACCCGATGCCAATGCCTCTCTGAAGTCGGGCCTGTGGAATCGGCAAGAGTTTGTCGGCGTAGAAGTCTACAAAAAAACGCTGGGGATTGTCGGATTGGGTCGGATTGGATCCCATGTGGCCCAGATTGCCAAGGCGATGGGGATGAAGCTGCTGGCCTATGACCCCTATCTATCCGTGGAGCGGGCCGAGCAACTGGGGGTACGCCTGGTGGACTTCACAACTTTGGTCCAGGAATCCGACTACATCACCTTGCACATTCCCAAAACCCCTGAAACCACCAACCTGTTCAACGCCGAAACCTTTCGCATGATGAAGCCGACCGCTCGCCTGATCAACTGCGCCCGCGGCGGTTTGGTGGATGAACAAGCCCTGTACGAAGCCCTGAAATCCGGCCAAATTGCCGGAGCGGCTTTGGATGTATTTGCCAATGAGCCCCTGAAGGACTCCCCGCTGTTTTCCCTGGGCAAAGAAGTCCTGCTCACTCCCCACTTGGGGGCCTCCACCGAAGAAGCCCAGGTGAACGTGGCCATCGATGTGGCCGAGCAGATCCGCGATGTGTTGCTGGGGCTGCCGGCCCGCTCTGCTGTGAACATCCCCGGCCTACAGGCAGAGGTGCTGCAAAACCTCAGACCCTACCTGGACTTGGCCGAAACCCTGGGCAACTTGGTTGGCCAATTGGCGGGGGATCGCGTCAACCAGTTGGAGATCCGCCTGCAGGGAGATCTGGCGGAAAAAGATGGGCAGCCGATCGTCATTGCCGCCCTCAAAGGGCTTTTGACGCTGGCGCTGCGGGAGCGGGTCAACTACGTCAACGCCTCCATTGAGGCCAAAGAACGGGGCATCCGGGTGGTGGAAACCCGAGATCCCTCTTTGAAAGATTATTCCGGATCCCTGACGTTGATTGCCCACGGCCCCAATGGGATCCGCTCGGTTTCGGGGGCGTTGATTGGGGAGCGAGAGGTGCGGATTACCCAGATCGACGAGTTCCCGGTGAATGTGCCCCCTTCCGCCAACATGCTGATGACCCTGCACCGGGATATGCCGGGAATCATCGGACGGATTGGCACCCTGCTGGGAGCCTACAATGTCAACATCGCCAGCATGCAAGTGGGCCGCAAGATCATCCGCGGCGATGCAGTCATGGTGCTCAGCTTGGACGATCCCCTGCCGGATGGGATCCTGGAAGAGGTGCTCAAGCAGCCGGGCATCCGTGACGCTTTTGTAGTGAACCTCTAGAATTGTTGACCCCTAGAAAAAATCCCAAATCTCACCTACCCTGGCAAGACGGAGTCTTTGCTTGAACCAGAGCAACTTGTCCCTAACCCTGTCCCAGATCCCAGACTGGGATTGGCCGGCCTTTCTGGAGTCCCTGGGCCATTTTGGTGTGGATCTCAGTCTGGAACGCATGCAAGTCTTGCTGCAGCGTCTAGGACAGCCCCAAGCTGGGATCCCGGCCATCCACGTAGCCGGCACCAACGGCAAAGGATCTGTCTGTGCCTGGGTCAGCCACGTGTTGTGGGCGGCAGGCTATCGTGTGGGCCGCTACACCTCTCCCCATTTGGTGGACTGGCGGGAGCGGATTTGGCTGAACGGGGAATACATTTCCGCCAACGACTGGAGCCAAGCGCTGGCCCAGGTGCGGGACTGCCTACAAACCTATGCCCCTGACGAGGCTTCTCCCACCCAGTTTGAGGTTATCACCGCTGCCGCTTGGCTGTACTTCCGCCGGCAAAAGGTGGATGTGGCAGTGATAGAAGTGGGCCTGGGGGGGCGGCTGGATGCTACCAATGCTGGGATCGAGCCAGTGGTAACGGCTATCACCTCCATCGGCTGGGATCATTGGCAGCGCTTGGGCAACAGCCTTCCCCAAATTGCCTCTGAAAAGGCGGGCATTCTCAAGCCAGGGATCCCGGCAGTGTGCGCACCCCAAACCCCAGAGGTCACAGCAGTTATCCGAGCCAAGGCAGAGCAATTGCGAAGCCCCCTGAAGATGGTCGAACCTCTGCGATGGTCAGAGCCTCAAACCGTCCACTGGCGAGGGCAGCTCCTCACCTTGCCCCTCAGCGGCGATGTACAACTCACCAATGCAGCAGTAGCCCTTGCCGTTGTGGAAACCCTACAGCAACAGGGCTGGCGGATCCCGGATGCCGCTGTCGAAAAAGGATTTGCCATCACCCGTTGGCCGGGGCGCTTACAGCGGGTGCAGATTGGATCCCGTCAGTTGCTGATGGACGGAGCCCACAACTTGCCCGCTGCCCAGGCTCTCCGTCGCTATCTGGATAAGCATCAACCCGGCCCCCTCACCTGGTATGTGGGCATCCTCACCACCAAAGATGTCCAGGGCATTCTCAGCACCCTGCTGCGGCCGGGAGATTGCTTTTTTGCCCTGCCAATTGCCGGCCACTCTGGGACGGATCCCGAGCAACTTGCTCAGCTAGCCCAGACTCTGCAGCCTCATCTCGCCTCGGCACGGGCACTGCCCAATCTCTCCGCTCTTCGGGCTCAGTTGCTCAAGCCGAAAAACCTCACTGAGCCACCAGCTGTAATCTGCGGATCCCTGTACCTATTGGGCCAGGTGATGCAGGAATGTTTGGGATGGGATCTAGCCTGTTGAACTGACAGGTGAAACCTTATGCAAAACCTGAGCTACTCTCTTATAAAGAGAGAGGAGCTATGAACAAAAACTAGCTCTCAACCACTATCACTTGATCAAGATACTCCCCTACTGATTGGGTTAGGGTGGTGGGCCTGGCACCGAGCTAGGTTGCCAGCAGGTCGCCCTGCCAGTAGGTTCGCCGCTGATGCGTTTCACGTCCGAGTT
>NZ_JBSSCC010000022.1:0-49137 GCF_054059455.1 Thermostichus sp. MS-CIW-23
GTTGGGCAGCAATTCGTACTTGAAGGCTTGAAGTCGTTGCACCGCTCAATCGTATTCTTGGCCTATGCGTGATGACAACGATATTCACATGGCCGGCACTGCGTTTTTAAAGGGCGTCGGCTACGGTCGGCGCTATCCTTCCCTGCCCTGAAGGACGGGGCTTGCCGCGCCTTTTGGTCAGGGGATCGCCTCAAAGCAGCTTGCAATAGCCATAACTCACCTCTAACCAAAGCTGATCCGGAGCAGGGAGAAATCATCCTCAAAGTCCGTCCGCCCCTGAAAGGATTGGGCCTGATGGATCACCTGATCCAAACTATTGCCAGCGCCCTTGCTCAGCAGGGCTATCAAATTGTCCAGCCCCCAGAGTTCTCTCTGGGGGTTTATGACTTCGTAAACTCCATCACTGAACAGGTAGAGATGGCTGTTCTCGGGGATCCGCACCTGATCCCTTTGAAAAGTGAGGTCGGGCAAAATGCCAATGGGCAAGTTGGCAGTCTTCAGCAGGAGCGAATCCTGACCCTGGATGAGCAGGGCAGGTGGGTGGCCGGCACTGGCAAAAGAGAGCAGACGGGATCCCGGCTGATAAACCCCATACCAAAGGGTGAAGTACATCTCATGGTGGGATCCCATTTGAAAAGAGTGGTTGAGGGCGCGCAAGACCGCGTCCGGCTGGCGGGGATCGGCATCGGCCAAGCCTTGAGTGCGCAACTGGTTCATCACCGACACCGACAACAGAGCGGATCCCACCCCATGCCCCGACACATCCAGCAGATAGATGGCCAGGTGTTCCTCATCCAGCCAATGATAGTTAAACGAATCTCCCCCCAATTCCTGGGAGGGTAAAAAGCGCCACTCGAGGGTCACTTTGCAGTCGGGAAAATAGGCCGGCTCCGGCAGGAGAGAACGCACATAGCTGGCCGCCTCGGCCAATTCTGCCCGTAACCTGGCCGTTTGCTGCTGCAGGTCATAGCTGAGCTGGTGCAAGCGTAATCCGGCTCGCACACGTGCCCGCAACTCATTGGGGTCGATGGGCTTGCTTAGAAACTCATCTGCTCCGGCATCCAGGCCCTGGATGCGGTCTTCGACCTCGGTGCGGGCGGTGAGCAAAATAAAAAACGTCGTGGAAAACTTGGGATCGGCTTTGATGCGTCGGCAAACCTCCAGCCCATCCATGTCCGGCATCATCCAGTCACAGATGATCAGCCCCGGCACCAGCAGGTGGGCTTGCTCCAGCCCCTCGGAACCGTTGCTGGCCATCTCCACGGTGTAGCCCTGTCGTTCCAGGGATCGCTTCAACACCAGCCGAATCGTCGGATCGTCGTCAACAATCAAAATGGTCGTCATGACCGCTGCACCCCAATCCTGAAGTCAAAACGCATTCAAGCCCAACTCCAGCCCGATATCCCATACCGATAGGCAGATCTTTCATCCTAGCTTAGGGGTTGCAGCAGGAAAACCGGCTCGGCAAGCAGTCCACGACAAAGGGGTGAAGCCTCAGCAGCCTCATCCATCAGAGCTGAAGGTACGTATCGATTTGTGGATCCTCAAAACCGTGGTTGCACGCTACCCAAAAGCTAACCGTTTCCAGATACTGGTGGCGGGAGACAATTCGAGGCAGATTCTGGGCAGATTCTTCTTGAGAGACTTTCATTGGATACAGAGATACAGATCACACTCATCCATCCTTCGCCGACTTAGAGTGAACGTTAAGATTCAATAGCCTTTACCGCATGAGCACATCTCCCCCATCCTTATCCCCTTCCGCCGTTCAGGATTCGCGGGCGAGCTTGCCTCCGGGACCTAGCGAAGCTCACAGGGGAGAAATTCGGCTGGAGGACTTGGACGAGAAGCAATTGTTGGCCTCCCTATCGTCGGTGGTGTTAAACCCGGCAGCTTGGAGTTGCTTCAGCGTCAGTGAAACCAGCCGCCTGCTACGCCCCCTGCAAATCTGCCCTGACTTGACGGGAACTCTTGTTCTCTCCCCAGGGGCCACTGCCGAAGTGGTCTATAAGTTCCTGCTGAGCGATGGTCGGATCGGAACCATGAAGGGGCTAATCTCCATCGAAGACTTCCGCAGCGAGCGGCTGCGCTCCGTTTACGATCAGCTTCACATCGAAAAGATTATACCGGTCTTCACCGAGTCGGTTGTGGTGCAAATCATCGACCATTTGAAACCGATTTTTGCCCGTGACTTGGATGAGCTGCTTTGGCAAGAAAGTTTTTACTTTACCCCTCAAGATCTGCGCCAGCAGGAGTTCTTGTTGCGCGGCCTACGGCCCGAGGCGATCCCACGCAGCTTTCGGCCTCACCTGCAAAGGGTCTACACCCAGATTACGAAGGTGTGTCGCAGCTTGCCCAACATCGCTTTCCAACTGTGTCTGCGGGCCTACTTAGAGTACAACGAGGTCAAGAACAGGCATCTGCTGGCGCTTCTACTCAGCAAGTATTTTTACACGCTCTACCGCATTGGTGGGTTGGACGGTTGGGAAAGTGGGGATCCGGTGGAGCTGGGATCCCTGCGCTCCTCCAATCGGCAGGCTCGACTCCAGGCTCTTGCTCGCCTTCTAACCCTGGACAACGACAGCGACGCTCCCCTGGTGGGCATTGGGGGCACCGGGCCGGGGGGCAGCTATTTCAGCGGGGAACGGGAGCCTGCCGGCGTTGAGATGGTGAGCTCGGAGGAGATTGAAAAGCTGCGGCAAGATGTGGAGGTGGCCCGCGGCCAGATCGCCGAGGCCCAGCAGTTGGTAACTCAATATCAGGAGGAGAAAAAACAGGAACTGCTCACCCGCCTTCAGGATCCGGAAAAGTTTCTTCTCTTCAGCATTCATCAGTTTTTTGACACCCTCTTCGGATCCCTGCCCGGGGAGGTGAAAAGCGAGTACGGGGCAGTTTGGGTGCCGCGCACCTCCTACTTGGATGAGAAGGAGCGAGACAAGCTGACAGAGCATTTGCGCCTGATCACCAGCGAAGCTTATTTGGTCAGCGTTCCCTCTGCCGAGGCCACCCTCATCGGCTATTGGCGAGTTTTGGCGGATTCCTTCTACAACCAATGGGTTTTGAATCAGTATAAGCAATTGCAGAGCTATGGGGTGGATTTGGAGCAACAGGGCATCCAGATTCTGGAACGAGAACGGTTTCTGGATGAGGTTCAGTTGCGCTTTGCCGCCCGCCACCGAGAAATCGTCACCCAAAATGTGGAGAAGATCACCCAAATTGTGGTGGATAGCCTGGCCAAGCGGGTGGCCCTCAACACCGGCCAGCAAAGTTTTCAGGCTATGCGGGCCAAGTTGACCACCGTTTTGGATATGGACATTTCCCGCAAAGACGTGGGGGAAGTCAAGCGGCTGATCGACTACTTTACGGATGTGTTTTTGGGCAAGCGGGAGGAGCTGCGCTCCCCCTATCCGGTGGGCACGATTTTGCAAGTCAAGGCGGCCATTGAGGCTCGCCCCCCCGATAGCCGCACCCGCATCGGTCTGGAAATTTTGGGTCAGCTCTACCGCGAGTACGTTCCTCTGCTGGGATCCGCACCGAAATAGGAACGGGGGCATAGCGGGGGATCCCGTAGGCCGACAGGTTTTGGGCAGAATGGGGACTGGCGTGCTGTCTAGATGGAGATTCCCCATGCGCTACCGCCAGCTTGGCCACAGCCCTTTGCAAGTTTCCGAGATCTGCCTGGGCACCATGACCTTTGGGCAGCAGAATACTTTGTCTGAGGCTTTCGAACAGCTCGACTACGCGGTGGAGCACGGGATCAACTTCATCGATACCGCCGAGATGTATCCGGTGCCGGCGCGGGCGGAAACCCAGGGATCCACCGAGCGCTACATCGGCGAGTGGCTACAACACCAACCGCGGCATCGCCTGATCCTGGCCACCAAGATCACCGGCCCCGGTCGGCCCTGGCATTGGATTCGCGGCGGATCCCTGTCCATTACCCGCGACAACCTCAGGCAGGCGGTGGCCGGTAGCCTCAAACGCCTGAAGACCGACTACATCGACCTCTACCAGATCCACTGGCCGGATCGCTATGTGCCTCTGTTTGGGGGCGTTGCCTACGATCCCAGCCAGGAGCGGCCCACCGTTCCCATTGCCGAGCAGTTGCAGGCTCTGGCGGAATTGGTGCAAGAGGGTCTCATTCGCTACATCGGCCTGAGCAACGAAACCCCTTGGGGGGTGAGCAAGTTCTGCCAGGTGGCCGAGCAACTGGGGTTGCCCAAGGTGGTCTCGATTCAGAATGCCTACAGCCTCATCAACCGCACGTTTGAAATGGGCCTGGCGGAAGTCTGCCGCCACGAGCAGGTGGGCTTGCTGGCCTACAGCCCGCTCGGATTTGGGCTGCTGACGGGCAAATATCTGGGGGGGGTGAAGCCGCCGGGATCCCGTTTGGCCTTGTTTGAAGGCTTTGGCCAGCGGTACCGCAAGCCGAATGTGGAAGAAGCGGTGGCCGCCTATGTGCAAATTGCCCGCCGGCACGGTCTGACACCGGCCCAGTTGGCTTTGGCCTTTGTGCGCAGCCGCTGGCTTGTCACCAGCACCATCATTGGGGCCACCAGCCTGACCCAACTCAAAGAGAACCTCAGTTGCCTGGATGTGGAGCTGTCCCCGCAGATCCTGGCGGAGATCGAAGCGGTTCACCAGCGCTACCCCAATCCTGCCCCCTGAAAGGTTGGCGAAACCGGTGGCCAGACAGAACTTTTCAGAAGGTTTCCTCGTCTGGGTGTGCGGTTTGGATATCCTCTCCTACACTTCTGTCCGGCCAACTTCCAGGGCCCCTCCCAACCGAGAGTGGGGATCCAAGACTGTAAATCCCGTACCCAGAACCTGAGGTGTGAACGATGCGTGAGCTTTCCCTTTGGCAGGGCTGGAAAACCGCCGCTCTGGTGATCAGTTGCAGCAGCTTGGCCTGGCTTGGGGATCCCGCTTGGGCCCAACTTTCTGATATCAGCACCTATTGGGGTGCCCAGTACATTGCCGGGTTGAATGAACGGCAGATCATCGGCGGCTTCCCGGATGGCACCTTTCGTCCCAATGAATCCATCACCCGTGCCCAATTTGCCGTCATTGTCACCAAAGCTTTTGGCCTAGATACCAACGTTCCTGTGCGCTCCTTTGCCGATCCGATTCCCAGTTGGGCGGCTCCCTCCATCGGCGCGGCGGCAGCGGCAGGGTTTGTTTCCGGCTTTCCGGACGGCACCTTTCGCCCCAACGATGTGCTCACCCGTGCGCAGGCCATCACTGTCCTGACCCGTGCAGCCACCAACGGCAGGCTCATCGAAGATGCCGGCCAAATTGACGCGATCCTATCCGCGTTCGGCGATGCCAATTTGGTTCCCAACTTTGCCCGCGCCCCCATCGCGACAGCAGTTCAGGAAGGGCTGTTGGTGCTCTACCCCAACCCCACCCAATTGAATGCCCAGGCGGTGGCCACGCGGGGGGAAGTGGCTGCTCTTACCTACCAAGCGCTGGCCAAGGTGGGTCGAGTACCCAATTTGGATCCGCCGGTGGGGGCTGCCATTCCCGGCCCTGGGATCCGTACCGAGCTCCTTGCCCAGGTCACCCCTACGCCCGAACCCCTGGCCACGCCGGACATTCCCATTGAGCCTCTGGTGGAAACGCTGCCCGCCGCCCCAGAAGTGAGAACCTTCTTTGCCCGCGAAGAGCTGGGATCCGTAAACCCAGGGGATACCGTTACCGTGTTTTTGCTGGGATCCCCAGGGGCGCAGGGATCGTTTTCCATCCCCGGCATTGCCTACAACCTGCCACTGCAGGAAACCCGCCCAGGGCAATACGAGGGCAGCTACACCTTCCGCAGCCAAGACCGAGCCTCAGAAGCGCCTGTTTTTGCCCGCTTGGAGCGGGATGGACTGGTAACCCTGGTGCAGCTGCCGGATAAGACCATCACCATCGGGCGGGTGACCGACACCACCTTCCCCACCATCAGCGAACTGGCCCCTCCCAACGGATCCCTAACAGACAACCCTCGCCCCTCCATCTCAGCCCGTTTCCAAGATGACCAAGGAATTGACCTGAATAGCTTTACCTTGCTGGTGAACAATGTGGATGTCACCGCCCAAGCCCAGCTCACCCGCACCGGCTTCGCCTACACCCCAGCCGAGCCGCTGCCCACCGATCGACCGACCTTGATCGCCGTCCAAATTGCCGATACCAGCGGCAACACCACCATCCAGCAGTGGTCTTTCCAGGTGCAGGCCGCCCAGCCCACTGCCACACCGACCCCAACACCCGCACCAACCCCAACCCCAACACCGACAGCCACGCCCACACCGACCCCAACGCCGACTCCAGCTCTGACCCCAACGCCAACCCCAACACCGGTAGCTACGCCTACTCCCACACCCACGCCGGAAGCTACACCCACTCCCACTCCACAGCCTGGCGGGGAGCATGACTCTAGTCAATAATAAGCTCAACTATACTGAAAATAATGTATAATATGTTCAGTACGGATTACTACCAGTTGATCTTTCTGTTTACTTTCGAGTCTGCCAACATGGTAGCCAAAGCAAAGCAGAAAATTGGTAGTAAGACGACACGGAAACTGCGCTTTGGGTATTCTACTCAAAGCTTTGCGGGATACCGCCATTCTGTTTGGAAACAAACAGAATGCTATCGCTGCATAGTTGAACAGTGATGTTCAGCAGTGTTCAGCGTAAATGTATCAGCCTTCACCTTCTCCTTCTCCAGAAGGACGGTCTCCTGCAGAACCCAAGCCGGAGTCCAGCCCCGAGGCTCAGGAGAGTGAGGCTACAGAGTCTCCTAAGCCAGAATCCCCAGCCCCCCAGCCAGGGGATCCCGGCGGACCGACTCCTTCTCCTTCCCCCAGCCCCTAGGGAAAACTCGATCCAGACCCCGAACAGGCTCAATAGTGTTTTAAGAGCTTCCGATCCCTTAATACCTACTAAATCTAGTGGGCACAAGCGGGGCAGGATGTTAAGCTACTGCCAGTTGTGACCGGATGGGATCCATGAGCTCAACCTTGCAGCCGTTCCTGCATTTGTTGCAGAGGAGTTCCTTTTGGGGGGTGTTGATAGCCGGTGCCGTTACCCCGGTTGCTGCTCAGCAGTTCGAGTTCACCCCTCAGCCGGTGCCCCCCAGGGGGGATCCCGTCCCTACCTTGCCCTTGCTGAGCCCTCCGCCCTCCCCCAGCTCTGCCGCCCCACCGGCCCTACCGCCTGTACCTCAGGTGCCGCAAATGCCGCTGGATCCCACGGCTCCGGTTTTGGATCCGATCCCGGTGGTGCCCGTTCAAGCGGCCCCAGGTGGACAACTCCCCCAAGGCGAGGCCTATTCCTATCAACGTCGGCCCGACCTCAGCCCAGGTGGGGATCTCTCCGGAGCCACGCGGGGCGAGCTGCCTGCCGGCACCCGTATTCTCCTCACGGTCTACCGCCCCATCACCTTCCAGCCCTACCAGGCCATCAACGGCCACCTGGAAGTCTCCGAGCCGGTGGTGGATCGCTTTGGCCAGGTGGTGATCCCGGCAGGGAGTGTGGTGTGGGGCACTTTTGAGCCGGTTTACCGAGAACAGAAGTTTCCTGGTCGGGAGTCGGAGAGCGCCGATCCCCAAGAGCGGGTCGTCGGCAGCCGCTTTGTGGCCAACCGCCTCACCATCGGCTCTTCCACCTACTTGGTGAGAGGCCAATCTGCGCCGCTACCAGTCGGGTTGGATCGCAACGCCGATGTCGGCACAACTGTAGCCCGCGGGGCAGGCTATGGGGCAGCAGGTGGGTTGGCCTTGGGAATTCTCACGGGGGGATGGGGCTTTTTGCCGATCTTGGCCGGCAGCTTGGCCGGCGCTGCGGCAGGCAGTACCAATATTGACCGGGTGGTGACGCTGCAGCCCAATACGTTGGTGGAGCTGGAACTGACCGATAGCCTGATCATCCAATAACTGGTCAACGCTCTCTTGCGCTGGGGCAGGTCAGTAGAGTAGAAGAGAGCACCCTCAATTGCTTCCATGGCCTTCTGGATCTACGTTGTGCCCCCGCTGGCCGGGCTGGTGATCGGCTATTTCACCAACGACATTGCCATCAAAATGCTGTTCCGGCCCTACCGCCCCTATCGGGTTTTCGGCTGGCGCATCCCCTTTACCCCCGGCCTGATCCCGCAGAACCAACCCCGTCTGGCCAAGCAGATCGCCAAGACCATCATGGGATCCCTGCTCACGCCGGAGGAACTGCACAATCTGGCCCGCAAGCTGCTGCAAACCGAGCGCATGCAAGCAGGGATCCGCTGGCTGCTGGGGGTAGCCCTGGATCGGCTGCAAAACCCTGAGCAACAGCAGCAAACTGCTCAGGTGTTGGCGCGCATTTTAGCCGACCTGTTTAACGAGTCGTTGCCCCGCCTGGTGAAGGTGCTTGCCCGCCAAGAAACCTTTTTGGAAGGGCCCATTAACCAACTGTTCGACCAAGTGTTGCTGGAGCTGCGCCTCAGCAGCGAGCAGGCCAAGCAGCTCTCGGAGTGGATCCTGAAGCAGGCGCTGCCCCCAAAGGTGTTGCGGCAGAACTTGGTGGACTTTCTCACCGATCGCAACATCGAATCCCTTGACGAGGAGTTTCGTGAACGAGCGACCGGCTCCTACTGGGTGGTGGCCAACTTGTTCGGCCTGAAAAATGCCCTGCTGCGCCTGCGCACCTATTGTCTAGAAGAGCCGGAAGGGGCAGAAGCCATCTTGGAAGATCTGCTCAAAGACATCAACGCCTCCCGCCGCCTGACCGAGATCCTGCAGAACCTCTCGCTGCAAAACCTGCCGGTTTCCGCCGTGCGTCAGTTGCGCCGTGCCCTCCGCGACGGGATCCAAGATTACCTGCGCAGCCAAGGGCCAGAGGTTATCAAAGGGCTGGGGGAGACCATCGATTGGGAAAAAGTGGCCAGCCTGGTGTTGGGACGCCTGCGCAACTCCAAGGCGTTGATCACCTCCATCGATCAGATCAGCGCCGACCTGGCTTTGGTCTTGGAGCGCTACCTAGAACGGGATCTCGAATCCCTGATGATGCAGGTGATCCCGGTGTTGAACCTGGATCAGGTCATTGCCGATAAAGTCAACGCCACCTCCCCTGCCGACCTGGAGCAGGCCATCCAGCAGATCGTGCGCCAAGAACTCCAGGCCATCGTCAACTTAGGCGGCCTCCTCGGCTTTTTGGTGGGCTGTGTGCAGGTGCTGTTCTTGCTGGGCTGACGAGTTTGGGTTGGGCTTTGACTTTGGCTATGATATGAGAATGCGATTAACAATTCTCCACACTTCGGATCTCCATGCCAATCTACATCCCTGGAACTACTTCACTGGGATCCCTGCGGAGCACGGTCTAGCCAAGCTGGCCACCCTCATCAAGCGCGTGCGAGCAGCCAGTGAGGATCCCGTCCTGCTCATCGACAGCGGCGACACCATTCAGGGATCCCCTTTAGGCAGCTACTATGCGCAAGTGGAGCGCGTCTCCCCTCACCCCTTGGCTCATGCTCTCAACGCCTTGGGCTACGACGCCTTTACCCCCGGCAACCACGACTTTAACTTTGGGCTGCAAGTTCTCCAGGATTTTATCGGCGATCTCCGCTGTCCGGTGCTCTGCGCCAACATCCTCCGCCAGAATGGGGATCCCCTCTTCCAGCCCTACCTGATCCGGGAATTGGCCGGGGTTCGCGTTGGCTTGCTAGGGCTGACCACCCCCCGCATCGACACCTGGGAGCGACCCGACTACATTGCGGGGCTGCGCTTTGCCCCCTTGTTGGAGACCGCCCGACACTACCTATCGCTGCTGCGACCTCAGGTGGATGTTTTGATCTTGATCCTGCACAGCGGCCCCAACCAATTGCCCCCCCTGCGCACCCCTGAGCATTGGCACAACCCGGATCGCTCCGGCTGGTGCAGCAACAAAAGCCTGGCAGGGGAAAACGAACTGTTGGCCCTGGCCGAACTGGACGGCATTGACGTCATCCTCTCCGGCCATACCCACCAGACCATCGCCGGTCTGGGGGGATCCCAAGCTCTAGTGGTGCAGCCCGGCTATTGGGGCAGCCACCTCTCCCAGGTATCCCTGGAGCTGGAGCGCCAGGGCAGCCGCTGGCAAATCATCAGCAAAAGCGCACAGCTCCTCTCCGCCGAAGGGATCCCTCCCGATCCCGAACTCTTGGCCTTGACAGAGCCCTATCATCAAGCCACCCTGCGCTACATCCGTCAGCCCATTGGCCAAGCCCGTTCTGCCTATAGCGGCGGTCTGGCAGCCCGTCTGGGGGCCAACCCTCTGGCAGAGCTGCTCCATCAGGCCCAATTGCAAGCAGTGCGGGAGGCAGGATTCCCCGCAGAGCTCTCCCTGGTCAACATCTGCAGCAGCGCCGGCCTGTCAGCAGGCCCTATCTCCCTGCAAGATGCCTACAGCCTCACCGTCTACGACAACACCCTCTGCGTTTTGGAGATCACTGGAGATATTCTGCGGCGCGCCCTGGAACAGACTGCCGGCTATTTTCGCCAGTTGGATCCCAATCACCTTCCCGCCGATCCTGCTGCCGTCGTGGCCCCCGAAGCCCGCGGCTACACCTTCGACCTCTACCACGGCATCGACTACTGCTTCGATCTCACCCGCCCCGTAGGAAAGCGCCTGGTGACCTTACAATTCCGCGGACAGCCGGTGGAACCAGCACAGACCTTTCGCCTGGCCATTAACCACTACCGAGCCGGCGGCGGCGGCGGTTACAGCATGTTCCAAGAAGCCCAAACCCTGTGGATCTCAGCCGATAGCATCCGCGACTTTCTGGTCTACTATATTCACACCCACTCCCCCATTCAACCCATCTACAGCCCCAACTGGCGCCTAATCCCCGACTTGGCCAAGATCTACTTCCCCGATTGCCTGGGCCGGCCACGGGAACATCTGCTGGTCGGCTAGGAAAGAAAAGATATTGACTTCAACTGGCTGAAAGAGAACCCGGTAGAATACGATCAACACAGAGCCTGGTTTGGCTGAGTGCAGCGGCGGTTTTGAAACTGCCAAACTGGGGATATCCGAGTCACTGCTCATTGCTAACACTTGCCGACATCGCCCATGACTGCCGAAGAGAAGCAACCGATGGCCCCAGAAGATACCTATCCTGAACTACAGGAAGAAGAGATCGACGTAGAGGCAGAGCTGGAGAAGCTGATTTTGGAAGATAGCGAAGCAGAAGCCGGTACCTCCTCCGGAGAAACCGCAGCTGAGCCTTCTCCAGATCCCGGTGAAGCTCTCAAGCAGCTCCAGCACGAGTTGGAAGTTGTCCGCCAGCAACTCAAAGAGAAAGAAGACGCCTACCTGCGCCTCTACGCCGATTTTGAAAACTACCGGCGGCGTACCCAGCGGGAAAAAGAAGAGTTCAGCCAAAAAGAACGGCAGAAATTTGTGCTGGAGATCTTGCCTGTTGTGGACAGCTTTGAGCGGGCTCAGCAGCAGCTGAAGCTGGAAACCGACCGCGAGCGGGAGTTGCACAACAGCTACCAGAGCGTCTACCGCCTGCTAGTGGAATGCCTGAAGAAGATGGGCGTCTCCCGCATGAAATCGGTGGGCCAGCCCTTCGACCCCAACCTGCACGAAGCCATAGCCCGTCAGCCCAGCCCAGACTATCCCGAGGATGTGGTAGCCATCGAATATCAGCCAGGTTACAAGCTGGGGGACTTGGTGATCCGTCATGCCATGGTGGCCGTCTCGGCAGGCAACCCCAGCGCTGAACCTTCCCCCTCTGCCCAGGCCACCAGCGAACCCGGCCCGGAGAGCACTCCTGCCTCTCCCCAAAACCCCCAACCTTCCTAGCCGAACTTGCTCACTTGAACCTTGACAAACAGAGCCAGAGCAGTCTCAGAAACGCTACAGTAAAGCTACGGAGACGAAAGCAACGTCTGAAGGTTTCTGCGGGATTCTGGGCAGAATGCTTTTAAGATCCGTGGAATCGCGTTCTTGGGTTGAGACTTGGCGCACGGGGAGAGGGGGCTATGGGTAAAGTCATCGGGATTGACCTGGGAACCACCAACAGTTGCGTGGCGGTTTTGGAAGGTGGTCAGCCCGTTGTGATCACCAACGCCGAGGGAGGGCGCACCACCCCCAGCATTGTCGGCTTTGCCAAGAACAACACCCGCTTGGTGGGCCAACTGGCCAAGCGCCAGGCGGTTACCAATGCCGAAAACACCATCTTCAGCATCAAACGCTTCATTGGCCGCACCTTTGCCGAGACCGAAGATGAGCGGAGGCGGGTTCCCTACAAAGTCATCCCCGGTCGAGACAACATGGTGGAAGTGGCGGTGCAAGATCGCGCCTACACTCCGCAGGAGATCTCCGCCATGATCCTGCAAAAGCTGAAGGCCGATGCGGAGGCCTATCTGGGGGAGCCGGTGACCCAAGCCGTGATCACCGTTCCCGCCTATTTTACCGATGCCCAGCGGCAGGCCACCAAAGATGCGGGCACCATTGCCGGCCTGGAGGTGCTGCGCATCATCAACGAGCCGACAGCAGCCGCCCTGGCCTATGGCCTAGACAAACAAGATCAAGACCTACGCATTCTGGTTTTCGACCTGGGTGGTGGCACCTTCGACGTCTCGGTGCTGCAACTGGGCAGCGGGGTGTTCGAGGTGCAGGCGACCGCCGGCAACAACCACCTAGGGGGGGATGACTTCGACCAAAGAATTGTCGATTGGCTCACCCGTCAGTTTTTGGAGACGGAAGGGATCGACCTCTCGCGGGATCGCATGGCCCTGCAGCGGATGCGGGAGGCTGCCGAGAAGGCCAAAATTGAGCTGTCCAGCACCCAGGTTACACTCATTAACCTGCCTTTTATCACCGCCGACGATTCGGGGCCCAAGCACCTGGAAGTGGAGCTGACCCGCGGCAAGTTTGAGGAGTTGGTGCGGGATCTGGTGGAGGCCACCGTGGAGCCTACAGAACAGGCGCTGCGGGATGCTGGCCTCTCCCCTGCAGACATCGACCGCGTGCTGCTGGTGGGCGGCTCTACTCGTATTCCCGCTGTCCAGGAGAAAATTCGGCAAATCTTCAAAAAAAACCCAGATCGCTCCGTCAATCCCGACGAGGCGGTGGCCCTTGGCGCTGCCATCCAGGCAGGCGTGGTGGGTGGAGAAGTGAAAGATCTACTGCTGCTGGACGTGATCCCTCTCTCGATTGGGGTGGAAACGCTGGGGGGAGTCTTCACCCGCATCATCGAGCGCAACACCACCATTCCCACCAGTAAAACCCAGATTTTCTCCACTGCCACCGATGGCCAGAGTGTGGTGGAGATTCACGTCCTGCAGGGAGAGCGGGCCATGGCCAAAGACAACAAGACCTTGGGCCGCTTTCAACTGACCGGGATCCCGCCGGCTCCCCGTGGGGTGCCCCAGATCGAGGTTTCTTTTGACATCGATGCCAACGGGATCTTGAAAGTCTCGGCTCGGGAAAAGGGGACAGGAATCGAGCAGAGCGTCAAGATCACCAATAACGGTGGCCTGAGCAGCAGCGAGATCGAGCGAATGCGTCGGGAAGCGGAGGCCTATGCCGAAGAAGATCAGCGCCGGCGGCAGTTGGTGGAAGCCCGCAACCAGTCAGATAGCCTGCTCTACAACTACGACAAAACCCTGCAGGAGCATGGCAATCGCCTCAGCGAAGCTCGAATCCAGCGGGGGGCTCAAGTGGCGGGCACATTGAGGGCATTGCTGGCAAATGATAACGTAGACTTAGCAACTTTACGGAACGCAATGGAAGAACTGCGGGCTGTCCTGCTGGAGATGGGTAGCGAGATCTATGGAGCTCGCTGAGGATTCTAGGCAACTGCTTGCTCTCCCCCAGCTCCGGTGCCTTGTAGGTCTGCTTCGGTTGTGCTGCCTGACAAGTTGCATCTCAAGTGTGTCTGATGTTTTGATCTTTAACCTCTTCTGAAGCGCTTCTATGGCTCGCGACTACTATGAAATCTTGGGGGTTAGCCGCGATAGCTCCAAAGAGGAGATCAAGCGCGCCTATCGACGGTTGGCTCGTAAGTACCACCCGGATGTCAACAAGGAGCCAGGCGCCGAGGAGCGCTTCAAAGAGATCAACCGTGCCTATGAGGTGCTCTCTGATAATGAGCTAAAAGCTCGCTACGATCGCTTTGGAGAGGCGGGTTTGAGTGGAGCTGCCGCGGCAGCAAGTGGATTCCAGGATTTTGCGGGGATGGGTGGCTTTGCCGACATTTTCGAGAGCTTTTTCACCAACTTTGCAGGGGCAGGAGCCAGCTATGCCCGCAGTCGCCAGGGGCCGGTACGGGGCGATGATCTGCGCTTTGACCTAAAACTGGAGTTTCTGGAAGCCATCTTCGGCGGCGAAAAGCAGATTCGCATCAGCCACTTGGAAGTCTGCAACGTCTGTGGAGGCAGCGGGGCTAAGCCCGGTACGGAGGTGAAAACTTGCCCCACCTGCGGGGGCAGTGGTCAGGTGCGGCGGGCAACCCGCACGCCGTTTGGCAACTTTACCCAGGTCTCGGTTTGTCCCACCTGTGGTGGCAGCGGTCAGGTGTTGGAAGAGCCCTGCTACAACTGCAACGGCGAGGGCTTGGCCCAAACCACGAAGAAACTGCGCATCAACATCCCAGCCGGTGTAGACAGTGGCACCCGTTTGCGGGTTTCTGGGGAAGGCGATGCCGGTCGACGCGGTGGCCCGCCCGGGGATCTCTACGTCTACCTATTCGTGGAGCCGGATCCCGACTTCCAGCGAGATGGCCTGACCATTCTCTCGGAGGTGCGGGTGAGCTATTTGCAGGCCATCTTGGGGGCCAAGGTCTCTGTGCCCACCGTGGACTCGAAAGCCGGCCTGGAGGAGGAGGTGGAGCTGACCATCCCAGCCGGATCCCAGCCGGGTACAGTGCTGACCTTGGAGGGCAAGGGGGTACCTCGCATTGGCAACCCGATGTCTCGGGGCGACCACCAAATCACCTTGGTGGTGGAGATCCCCACCCGCATCAGCTCAGAAGAGCGGGAATTGCTCATGCGCCTGGCTGAGCTGCACGGAGAACGCATCAACAAGCGGGATGGTTTCTTGGGCGGGTTGTTGCGGGGGCTGGCCCAGATGCCTGGCAACCGGGAGCGTGAGGAAGAATGACTGCAGAGGCTGTTTCGTCGGAAGAGGTCAAGTTTATCCTTGACCAGCGCGGGATCCCTTGCCCACTTAACTACGTGCGGGCGAAGCTGCGCCTGGAGCGCATGGCTCCTGGAGAACTGCTGGAGCTATGGCTGGATGCGGGAGAACCCCTGGAGCAGGTGCCCAACAGTCTAGCCATGGCCGGGCATCGGATTGAGGGACAGGCAGCTTCCCCCGAAGGCCATTACATTCTCTGGGTGCGTCGCGGCACGCCTGCGTCGCCATGAGCCCGGTGAAACCAGAAGGAAAGGGGGATCCGGGATCCAGTTGTACCGGCTGGGTGCGAGCAGCGCAGGCCAACTTTTATCGCGTGCGGATCGATCCGAGTTTGGCTGCCCTCTTTCCCGAGATCCCGGCTCGGTTTCCGGTTGAAAAGCCCACGCCGGCAGAGATTCTCTGTACCAGTCGGGCCAAGCTGAAAAAAATGGGTCAGCAGGTGATGGTGGGGGACTGGGTGGAGGTGCGCTTGCCGCCTGCTGCCGCCGACCTCTGGCCGGAGCGGGGGGTGATCGAGGCGATCCTGCCGCGGCGCACTCAGCTGCCTCGACCCGCTATTGCCAACGCGACCCAAGTTCTGGTGGTGGTGGCCCTGGCCGAGCCCGACCCTGAGCCCAACGCCCTCAGTCGTCTGCTGGTGCAAGCCGAGGCCAGCCAACTGCGGGTTCAGGTGGTGTTGAACAAATGCGACTGCGTGGATCCAGAAGTGGCGACAACTTGGGTGGAGCGTCTGCAGAGGTGGGGATATGAGCCTCTGTTGGTCAGTGCTCACACCCAAGCTGGGATCCCCCAGTTGCAACAGTGCTGTCGAGATCAGATCTCGGTGGTGATGGGCCCTTCCGGGGTGGGCAAATCCAGCTTGCTCAATCGGCTGCTGCCGGACGTTCGGCTGGCTACTCAGGCCGTCTCCAGACGTTTGGGCCATGGTCGGCACACCACCCGCCATGTGGAGCTGTTTCCTTTGCCGGAAGGCGGTTGGATCGCCGATTCGCCGGGATTCAATGCTGGCGAAGGGATCCCGCCGGTGCATCCTTTGCAGTTGATACGGTGCTTCCCCGAAGTAAGGGATCGCTTGGGCGCCTGTCAGTTTCGCGATTGCCTGCACCATCGAGAGCCGGGCTGCGGGCTCCGAGATCTGGATTGGGAACGACGGACTTTTTACTTGCAGCTTTTGCAAGAAGTCCAGCAGGTGCAAAAGGCATCGGTGGGCCTTATCCAGCCTGGCCAAGATCCCAGTCTCGCCAGAATTGCGCGAAAGACCCCAATCTGAGGACTATAGTCATTCCAAACTAGATTGAGACACTCCTCAAGCATTCCGTGCAGCTTCTGCAACCACTCCCAGCCCCTCTTCCTATGGGAGAGGGGAGTTAGGAACCAATACACAATACAACAGAAATGTTTCATTCCTGTCTAAAATGACTATAAAACGACCGTAGAATGTCAGCTAGAAATCGCAGGAGCCCCGCACTGTACCCGTAGGGTCAGTGCCGGGAGGAATGCGCTTTGATGAAGTACAATGAACTTATGAGCCAAGTCCTGACCATATCCTGCAAGCTCAAGGTAGCCCAGTCGCAAGCCGCCAAATTGGACGCGACTTTGGAGGCTTTTGGCCAAGCCTTGAATTGGGTCAACCAGAACACGCCGGAGAAGATCGTCAACGCGGTCAAGCTGCAATCCCTTTGCTACTACGAGATTCGAGCCCGGTTTGGCTTGTCCAGTAACTTGGCTCAACAGGTGTGCAGACGGGTAGCGGGTTCCCGCAAAGTGGCTAAGCAGAAAAAGCGTCCCGTCAAGGAGTTTAAGAGCGGCTTTGTTACCTACGACGCTCGCATCTTTTCGTTCCGTCAAAAAGACTGGACGGTGTCGCTGACCACGGTGGAAGGGAGAGAACGCTTTGAACTGGCCATTGGCAACTACCAGCGTGGGATGCTGGCTGGTTCCAACCCAAAAGCTGCCACGCTGGTCAAGCGCAAAGATGGCTCCTACTACATCCAGATTTGCGTAGAGGAAAAAACACCCAAACAACAAGATACCGACAAGGTGATCGGGGTGGACTTGGGAAGGACGGATATTGCCCATACGTCAGACGGGGACAATTGGAATGGACAGCAGTTGAACAGAGTCCGCGACCACTACTCCAAGCTGAGGGCGGCACTCCAACGTAAAGCCAGTAAGGGCATACGCAGTTCGCGGCGCAGATGCAGAGAACTGTTGCAACGGCTGTCTGGCAAGGAGAGACGCTTTCAGGCGTGGGTCAATCATCGCATCTCCAAAGCTATTGTCTCTAGGGCAAAGACCACAAACAGCGCTATCGCCCTGGAAGACCTGACAGGGATCCGGGAAAGGGTCAATCAACAGCCGCGCAGCAAAGCCGAGCGGCGCAGGGCCAACAGTTGGGCGTTCTACCAACTACGTCAGTTTCTGGAATACAAGGCGAGGGTTGCAGGGGTTTCTCTGATTCTTGTGCCGCCCGCCTACACGTCGCAGACCTGCCACCGGTGTTTGCACATCCATCCCGATCCTGCGCAATCCTACCGCAGTGGCAAGTCGTTCAAGTGTGGGCACTGTGGATGGGAAGGGGATGCGGATTTGAATGGTGCGAATGTGATTGCGCTCTTGGGGGCTGTCGTAAACCAGCCTAGAGGTCCGGGCTTGTTTTGTTCTCTGGTAGGGCAGAGCAGGCTCAGGGCTACTGAAAGCCCGCTCCGTACCGCTTAGCGGTCGGAGCCGGGTAGTTTACGTGGACCAGATCTTGCGGATGGGCAAGGTGAAGCCCGGCAGCACGTCCTCTCCGGATAGGGTTTCCGGATCTTCGACCAATTCCGGCGCTTGCCCTTGTCGGTAGATCATCACCCGCTTGGCCTTGGGATCCAGCAGCCACCCCAGCCGGCAGCCGTTGTCCATGTATTCTTGCATCTTGGCCTGAGTTTGAATCCAAGAGTCGGTGGGCGAGAGGATCTCCACCACAAAATCGGGGCACAGGGGCAAAAATCCTTGACGGACTGAGGGATCCAAAGCTTCCCACTTTTCAATCGGGATCCAGGCCAAATCAGGGGAGCGGTCGCTGCCTGAAGGCAAGGAAAATCCGGTGGAAGAATCAAAGCTTTTCCCTCGGCCCGATTGCCGATTCCAAACATAAACTTCCCCGGCAATTTCAAAGTTAAGATTGCCCGTTTCCCCACCGGTTGGAGACATGATGACCAATTCTCCTTGGGCAGTACGCTCCAGCTTCAGCTCAGGATTGGCGGCACAAAGCCGGATAAAATCTGCTCGGCTGAGGGTTATCAGGGGAGATAGATTCAGAGTCAGAGCAGCCATGGTAGTGTGACTCCGCCTGTTTTTGGCCTATCGCTCAACATTTTTACTGCAGCTGTTTCCAAGGTTGGGAGAGTTCTGCAATTGCGTGGGATCCCTGTCATGCAAGAGATCCATCAGAGTTGGCTGGGTTAAGGGTGTGGAAAAAAGCTGTATCAGGGATCGTAAATCCGTGAAAGCTACTCATATCAAGCCGACCAGATCTTGCGGATGGGCAAGGTGAAGCCCGGCAGCACGTCCTCTCCCGATAAGGTTTCCGGATCTTCGACCAATTCCGGCGCTTGCCCTTGTCGGTAGATCATCACCCGCTTAGCCTTGGGATCCAGCAGCCACCCCAGCCGGCAGCCGTTGTCCATGTATTCTTGCATCTTGGCCTGAGTTTGGATCCAAGAATCGGTGGGCGAGAGGATCTCCACCACAAAATCGGGGCACAAGGGCAAAAATCCTTGACGGACTGAGGGATCCAAAGCTTCCCACTTTTCAATCGGGATCCAGGCCAAATCAGGGGAGCGGTCGCTGCCTGAAGGCAAGGAAAATCCGGTGGAAGAATCAAAGCTTTTCCCTCGGCCCGATTGCCGATTCCAAAGGGTTAAGTCTGTGGTGATTTCGGCATTCCAGTGGCCGGTTTCCCCGCCGGTTGGAGACATGATAACCAATTCTCCTTGAGCGGTACGCTCCAGCTTCAGGTCGGGATTGGCGGCACAAAGCCGAATAAAATCTGCTCGGCTCAGGGTTGTCAGGGGGGATAGATTCAGAGTCAGAGCAACCATGGCAGGCGTTTGGACACTCCTAAACCATTCTTAGAATGAGTCTAATGGGACCTCAGGATTTGCCCTCTGCTCTTAACCAAGCCACATCTTAACTGGGGTGAGGGGCGGGTTTGGTCAGGCCGATCACCTGAGTGTATGCACCGCGGGCCTGGGTTACACCAATGGTGTGCTCAGCTTTTTCGATCATGGGGCGGCGTAAACTGACCACCAAAAACTGCGCCTGACGAGATTGCTGCCAGATCATATTGGCCAATTTTTCCACATTGGCCCCGTCCAAAAACATATCTACTTCATCAAAGGCGTAAAAGCTGGAAGGGCGGAATCGCTGCAGAGCAAAAATAAAGCTGAGGGCTGTCAAGGATTTTTCTCCTCCCGACATGGCGCTGAGACGGCGCACCGGCTTACCTTTGGGGTGGGCCACCAAGGTTAGACCGCCTGCAAAGGGATCCTCTGGGTTTTCCAATTCCAAATGACCATCCCCATCGGAAAGTTGGGCAAAGATGGTTTGAAAATGGCCGTTGACGGCATGAAAGGCATCCAAGAAGGCTTGCCGACGCAGGGTGGAAAAGTTCTCGATGCGCAGCAACAACTCGGTGCGCTCTTGGTGCAGGGTTTCCAGTTTGGCGCTGAGATCCCGCAGGCGAGCTTGGGTCTGTTCGTATTCGGCAATGGCCAGCATGTTTACCGGCTCCAGGGATCGCAATTGCTCTTCGATTTTGCGTTTTTGCCGCTGCAGCTCGTCTAAGGTCAGGGTGGCGGGCAAGTCGGGCAGCGGATCCGGCAGCTCTTGAACCACCGCTTGCAGTTGGGTTTGCAGTTGGGCCAGCAGAGCCTCTTTTTCCTGTTGTTGGGTGAGGGCGTTGTAGCGTTCCCACTCCAGGCGTTGGATTTGCTGTTGTTGGGCCCGCAGTTGAAATTCCTGCCGATCTCGCTCTTGGCGCAGGTGGGAAAGTCGGGCCTCGATCTGGCTCATCTGTTGCCGTTGCTCGGCAAGGTGTTGCTGGATTTGGCCAAGGGTGGCTTGGGCTTGGACGATTTGCTCCTGCAGATAGGCTTGGCGCTGTTTGCTCTCCTGCAGGCGCTCCTGGTGGTGCTGGATTTGGGCCTGTTTCAGGTGTTGTTGGCCGGAGTTCTCCTGCTGTTGCCGCTCCAGTTGGGTCAGTTGCTGCTGCAGCTCTGCCAAGCGACTTTCCTGCTGCTGCACCGTCTGCTGCAGTTGCTGCCAATGTTGGTTCACCGGGGATCCCTCCAGTTGGCTGAGCTTGAGGGTGAGATCGGCCAGGCGCTGTTGCAAGGGATCCCAACGCAGTTGAATCTGCTGGAGCCGCTGCTGGATCTGGTGGCTTTCGCTTTGCCTTTGCGCCAGGGATCCCTGCAGGTGTTGCAGGCGGGCCTGTTGCTTTTGGCAGTCGGCTTGGTGCCGCTCCAGATATTGCTGGGCTTGCAGGGCGTCTTGGCGAGCCAGGAGCAGGGCTTGGGCCAGTTGTTTTTCGCGGGCTTGGGCTGCTTGTAGGCGCAGGGTGAGGGCGGCCAGCAGTTCCTCCAGCTCGGCCAAGCGGGAGCGCAAGGCGGCCTCCTCGGAAGGTTCGCCGACAGAAAAATGGATCCCAGCTCGCTGGGGGGCGCTGCCGCCGGTCATGGCGCCCGAAGTTTCCAACAGCTCCCCTTCCAGAGTAACCATGCGGTGCTTGCCGATGTGGGGCTGGGCCAGCTCTAGGCTTTGGAAAACCAGGGTGGAGCCGAACACAAAGCCGAAAACATCCCGGTAGCGCTCTTCAAAACGCACCAAACGAATGGCGTAGTCGATCAGGCCGTCCAATTTCAGGGGGCTGGGGGGGCGGGTGGGCTGGAGCTTATTCAAGGGCAAAAAGGTGGCGCGTCCGGCTTTTTCCCGTTTCAAAAAGTTGACAGCGCTCACGGCCACGGTGTCATCCTCCACCACCACAAAGTGCAGCCGGTTGCCTGCTGCAACCTCCAGGGCCAGTTGATACTGGGGATCCACCTGCCCCAACTGGGCCACCAACCCCAAAACCCCCGGCAGACGGGCACTCAGGATGGCTTGGGTCGCTCGGGATCCCTGGGATTCTTGCAACACTTGGCGGCGGGTTTCCCATTTGTCCAGTTGCCGCTGCTTGGCGTGCAGCTCGGCGGCCAGGCGTTCGTGGGTGGCGCGATCCAACTCCAGGCTGGCCTGCAGTTGGGCCAGCTCTTGGGCCAAAGTTTGAACCTGAGCTTCCGACTGTCGGCAAGTGTGTTCCAGCTCGGCGGTGAGGGCCAGGTGGGATCCCAGCCACGCCTCGATCTGGGCAATCTCCGCTTGGATCTCTTGGCTTTGTCGTTCCAGTTGCCGTTGTCGCTCTTGCAGGCGAATTTGCTCCTGTTGGAGAGGCTCCTGTTCAGCGCGGAGTTCCTCAATGTGGCGGGTGAGGTAGCGCTGCTGTTTCACCCAGGCATCAGCGGATTGGGCTAGGGCGCGCAGCTGTTCGCGGCTCTGTTCCAAGCTAATTTGGGCTTTCTGAACCTGGGCCTGCAGGGATCCCTGGGCTTGGGCCAGTTGCTCTTGTTGGCTGTGCAGGTGTTCCAGCTCCGCCTGCAGATGCTGCTGTTGGGTTTGCCGCTCCTGATGTAGGCGCTGCGCTTGCTCGATCTCCTGCTGCCAGGCTGCGATCTGTTGGCTGACCTGTTGCCGTTGTGTTTCGGCGGCGGCAATCTGGGCTTGCAGGTGCAGGTATTCCTCCTCTCCAAGGGCGTGGATGCGGCTTTGCAACTCGGTCAGGGCGGCTTCGGCTTGCTGCAAATGCTCGCTCAAGGTCTGCACCTGAGCGGTGGCCTGCTCCTGAGTTTCCAGAAACCGCTGAATGGCCGCCTGGGTTTCTTCCACTTGGACTTGCAAATGCCGCCAAAGCAACACCTGTTGCTGCTGCCCCAGCGTTTGCAGCTGCAGCCGCAGTTGCTGATAGTGTTGGGCCTTTTCGCTCTCTCTGAGCAGCCGCTCTCCTTGAGCTTGCCATTCTTGTTCGATGAGCCGAAAACGCTCAATTTGTTCCCGCACCGCCTCCAGCTTGCTGTTGGCCTGGGCGATCTTGCGGTCGAAGGTGGCCACCCCCGCCAATTCGTCGATGATCTGCCGCCGTTCCTTGGGGTGCATGGAAATGATACTGGTGACATCCCCTTGTAAAACAACGTTGTAGCCGTTGGGGTAGATGTGCATCGCCTCCAGTTGTTCGTGCAGCTCGCTCAGGGTACAGGGCACATCGTTGATGTAGAAAGTGCTGGTGTAGGGGAGAGAATCCGTCCCGCTATCGCGGGCGAGCTCCTCAGCCTTTCCGGGCCTGACCCGCAGCCGGCGACTGACTTTCCATTCCCTGGGCTGGCCATCTTCTCCCGGCCCCAGCTCAAAGGTGACGGAAACGTGGGTTTCCACCTGCCGATTGCCGTTGAGGCTGCCGGAATGCACCAGATCCAAAAGCCTCTCTGCCCGCATCCCCCGCGAGGAAGATAAACCCAGCGCGAACAGGATCCCATCCAGGATGTTGGACTTGCCGGAGCCATTGGGGCCGGAAATGACCGTAAAGCCCGGCAGCAGGGGCAACGAGGTGGTGCTGCCAAACGACTTAAATCGGGTCAGCTCAATCCGCTTGATGTACATCACACCCCACATCTAGCGTGGCCACCAGCATATGATGGCAACAGGCTAGCATGGGTAGCAAAAACCTGTGCAGCCTAGGTCTCTAGGACAGCCTGGGATCCGCATCTGTGCTGACGAGCAGGTCGGCCTTTTGGAGAAGACGATGCACCTCCGCCCTCAGCTCCGGCCAGCGGTAGGTCAGTAAGTTTGCCTTGGAGATAAACAGCAGCCGGTATCCGGGTTTCAGGTTTGGGCACAGAGGGCGCAAGATTTCTCGCAACTGGCGTCGCAGCCGATTCCGTTTTACGGCAGATTTGCTCACCTTTCTGCCGATCACCAGCCCCACTTGGCTAGGGATCCCTTCACACCCCACCGGCATCGGCTGAAACAGCAGGGTTAAGCCTGCACCGGAACGACGTTGGCCCCCCTGGTAGAGCGCCTGAAAAGCTCGTCGATCCCGCAATCGATGAGGAGCCGGCAACATTGGGCACCGAGGAGAGTCTGCCCCAGAAGTCAGCGAGTTTTGGGCTGCAACGCTCCAAAAAACCAAGACAAATCAAATCTCTGACCAAAGGGCTTAGGAAACCGCCAGGCGATAACGCCCCTTGGCCCGCCGTCGCCGCAAGACCTGCCGCCCGGTTGCCGTTCGCATTCTGGCCCGAAACCCAGAGACGCGAATGCGTCTGCGATTGGTGCCACGAAGGGTACGCTGAGTCATGGTGAGAAGCCAACCAATGAAGCCAAGATCATCTGCCAGAGCTGACCAGACTGCCATTCAGCCTGCTGGCAACTGATCACAGGTGGTTAATCTTAGCAGACTCAATGGAAAATTGCTAGATTGGCCACCCCGCGCCGAGCAGTTAAATTGGGAATCCCGAAGCTCCTGTCGAGGAAGCCGCCGCTGTTTCCTCTGGGCTTCTGCTGTGTCGCTCTGAGTGTGTGGTGTGGATATTTCCCTGGATCAGCTCTGGGATGAAGCCCTGTGTCATCTGCAGGTGCAGCTCAGCCGCCCAACCTTTGAGGCTTGGATCAAAACGGCGCGGGCTGAATCGTTGGTGGACAACCGCCTCACCATCTGTACCCCCAGCGAATGGGCACGGGGCTGGCTGCAAAAGCACTACGCTTCCACCATCACCGAGGTGGTGCAGCGGGTGGCCGGGATCCCTTTGCAGGTGGAGTTTTCCGTTTCCCCCCACGCTTCTGTCGAGGCAGAACCCCCTTCAAGGGCGATTTCCCCAACATCGGGCAGAGCCGGCAGCTTACCTGCCTCCACCACCCTAGGACTGGAAGTCGGCGGCAGCCTGCCCATGCGGGCGCCGGATCTCAACCCCAAGTATTCCTTCTCGCGGTTTGTGGTTGGCCCCAACAACCGCATGGCTCACGCTGCAGCTCTGGCTGTGGCCGACAAGCCTGGGCGCGCCTACAACCCCCTGTTTCTCTGCGGCGGGGTAGGGCTGGGCAAAACCCACCTGATGCAGGCCATTGGCCACTACCAACTGGAGGCCAATTCACGCGCCAAGGTCTTCTACGTGTCCACCGAACGGTTTACCAACGATTTAATCGATGCCATCCGGCGAGACAGCATGCAGTCTTTCCGGGAGCACTATCGGGATGTGGATATTTTATTGGTGGATGACGTTCAATTTATCGAAGGCAAAGAGTACACCCAAGAGGAGTTTTTTCACACCTTTAATACGCTGCACGAGTCCGGCAAACAGATCGTACTGGCCGCCGACCGCTCTCCTCATCTGATCCCGCGTCTGCAGGAGCGGCTTTGTTCTCGTTTCTCCATGGGTTTGATTGCGGAAATTCAATCGCCGGATATCGAAACCCGCATGGCCATTCTCAAGAAGAAAGCCGAGTACGAGGGAATGAACTTGCCCGCAGAGGTGATCGAGTACATTGCCACCACCTACACCAGCAACATCCGCGAGCTGGAAGGCGCCCTGATCCGCGCCGTCGCCTATGTTTCCATTTCTGGCTTGCCGATGAGCGTGGAGACGATTCAGCCCATCCTCAATCCCCCCAGCGAGCCGAAAGAGATCACCGCCGACATGATTACCGATGTGGTCTGTGAAGAATTCGGCATCGACCGAGAAAGTTTACTGGGATCCTCCCGCAAGCGCGACATCAGCCAAGCACGGCAAATTGCCATGTTTTTGATGCGCCACTACACCAACCTCAGCTTGCCCAAAATTGGCGACTACTTTGGGGGAAAAGATCACACCACCGTCCTCTATAGCTGTGAGAAAGTCAGTCAGCTACAGCGGCAAAGTCTGCAATTTGAACGGCAACTGCAAAAATTGGTCGAGCGCTTGCGGGTGGTTGCCAACAGCCGGAGCAGCTAGGCTTTCTGTTGTCGCTGGGCCGTCTTTGAGGTGTTGTTGCCGCCCTTTGGCTCTGCCCGTCTGCGTGGAGAATCCCTCGGAAAGCGGCTACAGTAGGGACGCAATGAATGTGGTTGCAGGTGGTGAGACAGTCTGGCAAAGGGCTTCGCCTGGGTATGCTGCTCCTCTGGGCTGGACTGGTGCCTGAGCGGCCGGTTTGGGCCAATTCCCAGCAAGCCCCTATTCCAGATCCGGTGCCGGCCACCCTCTCAGCCGCTTTGGATTTGGGCTTGGATAGCCAACTTTTGGAAGACAGCCCCGTGTTGCGCCGCTGGCTGCAAAACCCGCCCAATCTCCTGGAAGAAATCCGCAACACGCCCGTCTTGCCCACCCGCTTGCAGGCCGGTTTCGAGTCCTCTTCTCACTGGCGAATCAGCCTGCAGGATTTGCGCCTGGGAGATCGCCTCACCCTCAGTGGTGACTATCGCCAATCTTCCGAACATCCCGAAGTGCGCCAGTACGGGTCGGAAATGCGTTACTTTCTGGCCCCCCTGGGATCCCCTTTTAATCTGGCGCCACAACTGGGGTATCGGGCTTTGGAACAAAAAAACCGCAGCCTCAGCGGAGTTAGCTATGGGGCTTTTGCTGTTTTGGCCTTGGCTCCCGGAGCTGCAGATTTGACCGGTAGCTACAGTTGGGTTGCCCCCCAGGAGCCGGAAGAAGGACAGGCCACCCTGGCGGAGCTCACTGCTGCCTACGCCATTAGCCCTTCCTTTCGTCTTTCTGCTCGCTATAGCCTGCGCAACTCGACCCTGGATCGGGAGTTTAGCTTTGGCGTTGGGCTGGAGTGGATCCCCTAGCCTGCGCTCTCGCCCTCACTCCCAGGCCCTCTCCCGGTGGAAGAGGAGGGCTGGGGATCGACGCGACTTGGATTTGGGTGATGGCTCCGCTCTGGACTCAATGAATGGCCACCTCAACCCAGCCCAGATCAGAGGCGCACCGCCCGCACAAAGGCCACCCAACCCAAGCTGAGATAACGCTCCAACTGCAGCCCCACCTGTTGAAGGTGCTCGCGCAACTGGGTTTCCGAGAAAAAATGAAGGCCGGTGGCTTCCAGCCATTGCTGCACCATCTGCCCCCATCCCCGTACCTGCTGGCTGTGCATCGAGACAAAGGCCCCTCCCGGTTTCAAGACGCGGGCAATTTCCCGCAAACAGGGATCCAAAGGCAATTCGTTCAAGGTGGCCCCGCTGATCACCGCCCCAAAAGTTCCAGAGGCGAGGGGAAGCTGTTCAGCCCGAGCCCGCATCAGGCTGTAGTGCTGCCAGTGGGGCTGCGCTTGTTGAGCGGCTTCCGCCAATACCCCTGCTGCATTGTCCAGGCCGATCACCGTCCGTTGTGGATCCTTGGCCAGGAGCAAGCGGCTCCAGTACCCCCCGGCAGTGCCCAAATCCAAGATGGGATCCCCCTCCCCCACCAACTCGGCCAGCAGTTGACTCTCCCGCTCGCTCCCAAAGCTCTCTCCCGTCAGCAGCGACAGGGCCCAGGGCCGCCAGAGGCGATCGTAGCCCCAGGCAAACCCAGGCAGATGGGCAATGGCTTGGGCCGGCGTGAGATGCAGGTCCGATGAGCTGCCGATAAAATCCACAGCCCCAGAAGCGGTGATGGGGTAAATTTGGCCACAACTGGGACAATAAACCCGATCTGCCACGGATCCCTGCTCCCGCCCTGGTGATTGGGTCAACCCTTCCCGACCGCAGCTCAGGCAGCGATAAAGGTGAACCGGCAAAGCAGAGAGAGAAGAGCGCATGCGACAGCCCAACGCAACCCAAAACTCGCGAGGAAAAGGGGGCAGCTGCCGGGATCCAGCCCCAACAACCCCCCCAGTTGTCTATCTGGCAATGGAGATGGGATCCCTTAGACCAGCTTTGGACTCCGTCCCGCTTCCGGGAATGGACTGGGTAGGCCGACCTTCTCCGGGATGGGCACATACTCTGAGACAATCGCCCGGAATTCGTCGCCATCCAGGGTTTCCCGTTCCACCAAGGTATCGGCCAATCGATCCAGCAGAGGGCGGTGCTCCAGCAAAATCTGCTTGGCTTTCTGGTAACAGCTCTCCAGGATCTGCCGCACCTGGCGGTCGATCTTGGCGGCCACATCCTCCGAGTACTCGACGCGGTTCATCCAGCCGCCGCCCAAGAATACCTCGTTGTTGGGGGGATCCAGCATCAAGGGCCCCAGCTCAGACATGCCAAAGCGGGTCACCATCTGCCGCACCAGATTCGTGTTCTGCTGCAGGTCGTTGCTGGCTCCGGTGGTCACTTCCGAGTAGCCGAAGACGATCTCTTCGGCCGCCCGACCGCCAAAGCCCACCACCACCCGATCCAGCAGCCAAGCGCGGCTGTACATGCCGGAGTCGATCTGCTCCTCGTTGGGCAGTTGCTGGGCAAAGCCACCTGCGCCGCCGGAACGGGGGATGATGGTCACCTTGTTCAAGGGATCCGCGTGGGGCAAAAGTGTCATCAACAGGGCATGGCCACACTCGTGGTAGGCGATCAGGCGCTTGCTCTTGCCGTCCAGAAGCGGCGGCTTGGTCAGGCCAATGGTGATGCGGTCAATGGCGTCCTCAATGTCTTGGTTGGTGATGGCCATGCGCTGACGGCGGGCCGCCAAAATGGCCGCTTCATTGAGCAGGTTGGCCAGATCCGCACCGGCAAAGCCAGGGGTACGGCGGGCAATCGCCTCTAGGCTGACCTCTTCCGCCAGCTTCTTGTTGCGGGCATGCACCCGCAAGATCTCGTAGCGCCCCTTAAAGCTAGGCCGATCCACCGTAATCTGGCGGTCGAAGCGGCCCGGACGCAAGAGAGCCGCATCCAACACATCAGGGCGGTTGGTGGCGGCAATCACGATAATACCGGTGTTGCCCTCAAAGCCGTCCATCTCGGTGAGCAACTGGTTCAGGGTTTGCTCGCGTTCGTCGTTGCCCCCGCCGATGCCAGCCCCCCGCTGCCGGCCCACCGCGTCAATCTCGTCGATGAAGACGATGCAGGGCGCATTCTCCTTGGCCTTCTTGAAGAGATCCCGTACGCGAGAGGCACCCACCCCGACAAACATTTCCACAAACTCAGAGCCGGAAAGGCTGAAAAAGGGCACTCCTGCCTCGCCGGCAATGGCCTTGGCCAGAAGGGTTTTGCCCGTCCCCGGCGGCCCCACCAACAACACGCCTTTGGGGATCTTGGCCCCAACAGCGGTGAAGCGCTCCGGCTTCTTCAAGAAGGTAACCACCTCTTGCAATTCTTCTTTGGCTTCTTCAATCCCGGCCACATCGTCGAACTTAACGCCGGTTTTGGCTTCCATCTGAAAGCGGGCCCGCGATTTGCCGAAGTTCATTGCCTGCCCAGGGCCGCCCGCTCCAGCACCGGC
Organism: Thermostichus sp. MS-CIW-23; assembly: GCF_054059455.1. Lineage (NCBI taxonomy): Bacteria > Bacillati > Cyanobacteriota > Cyanophyceae > Thermostichales > Thermostichaceae > Thermostichus > Thermostichus sp. MS-CIW-23. The sequence goes on from NZ_JBSSCC010000022.1 coordinate 28,604, forward strand.
ACGCCGCAGGAAAAAGAACAACCCTCCCAACAGCAACAGCGGGATCACCAGGTTGCCCAGAAGCGCCCAAAAGGCGCTGCCATTGCGGGTGGGTACCACTGCCACTTCGATCCCCTGCTCGGTGAGGCGGTCCACCAGTTGCGGTACGGTGTTGGGCAGCAGGTTCACTCGGTAGCGGGTGGAATGCTGGGTCTGGGGATCCACAGCCGTAACTTCAGCTACCAGATTGTTGTCCGTGAGGCGCACATCCGTAACCCGCCCCTCCTCGACGTAGCGCAAAAAGCGATCGTAGGTGAGGGCCGAGGCCAAAGCTGCATGGGCGGGTGCAGGCTGCAGCACCAGGCCGGATCCCTGCCAGAGACAAAAGCCCAGCAGGAGGGCGATCAGCCAGCGCTGGGGAGATAGAGGCTTGTTCATAGGGAAGAGAACGCTCGGTTATTAAAAGTCCTTTAACAAACTTAACCTGTCCCTCCTGGAAGGCACAACCCTACCCCCGCAAGGATGAGCTCCTGAGGGATCCCTGCCCCATCCGATGCCCGCCACAAGCCTGCAGTTAGGCCGAGCCGGGGGATCCCAGACCATCCAGCCCATAGACGCGCCGCCACATGGAGTCAGCCAGAGCAGCGGGCATGAGCCGCATCAGCCCCAACGCCACCTTACCCCCCGTGAAAGCGGTGTAGCGGTCGGAAGGGTGAGGATCGGTCATCGCCCTCAGGATCGGCTCCACCACCTTCTCCACCGGCCAGGCCATTTTGTTAAACGAGCTGGCCAGATCGGCGGTCTTGTCCAAGATCGCCTTGTAGGGGCCGTTGGGGTTGACAACGGCAGCAAAGGTTTCTTCCGCCACGCGGCCAAACTCGGTGGCTACCGGCCCCGGCTCGATCAAGATAACCTTGATGCCGAAGGGGGCCACCTCCACCCGCAGGGCGTCGCTGAGGGCTTCGACAGCAAACTTGGTGGCGCTGTAAACGCCGCTGAAAGGCATGGACAGCTGGCCGGCCACCGAGCTGAGGTTGAGGATGCGGCCACTGCCCCGTTCCCGCATTTGGGGCAAGAGGGCACGGGTGAGGGCGTGCAAGCCAAATACATTCACCTCAAACTGGCGCCGCATGGCCGCCACATCCACCTCTTCCACCGGCCCCATCTGGCCATAGCCGGCGTTGTTCACCAGGATATCCACCCGGCCAAAGTGATCCAGAGCCTTTTGGGCCAGCGCCTCCACCTGGGCCGTATCGGCCATGTCGGTGGGCACCACCAGCGCCTCCGCTCCCCGACTCTCCACCAAGTCTTTGACGTTTCGCAGCAGCCCTTCCCGGCGGGCCGCCAGCACCAAGCGAGCCCCGCGTTTGGCCGCCTCCAGAGCGACGGCTTCCCCAATTCCAGCAGAGGCGCCGGTAATCAGCACCACCTGATTTGCAAGTGAAGGCATGGTTTCTTTTATCCAAACTCTCCACCATCCTAGAAGAACGACCGGGATCCCTGGAGAGGGGCAGCTCCGTCTTCCGAACTTCTGGATTCGGCATCCGCTATCATGGCTACATTGGGTAAACCCAGAAAACAGCCGGGACAAAGCCCGATAGACAGGTCTCTGCTTGGGCTGAAGTCCTATGGTGCTTTGATTTAAAGTAGAGAGTTGTGTATAGGGTGCAGCGACTGTGAAGTACTTCTGCAGGCGAGTTGGCCGAGGTCGATCTCTCTCCCCGGAAGAGCGTTGGGTTGTTACTGAGGTTCGATTGGCTCAATTGCTCAGGGCAGCGGAAGCCAACTTGCGGGCCAATTCTGAGTTGCGCCAACAGCAGCAGGAGCAGCAAAAGCAACTGGAAGCCGAGCGCCGCCACAGCGAAGCCCTGAGAGACTCGACCGCCGATTTGCGCACCAGCGTGATGGAGCTGCGGGAAGGACAGGCCCTTTGGCAGAGCCATGTGGAAGAGCTGCGCTCTTGTCTGCGGGAGCTGCTCAAGGAACAAAGCGAACTGGTGCAGATTGTTGCCCAGCAGCAGCACATCCTGAAGGATTGTCAGGAAGTCATCCGCGCCATGCTGGAGCAAATGCGAGATGACCACCGAGACTTCCGCTCTGCCATCAGCATTTTGCTGGAGGAGCTGCACCAAACCGTGCGCTGTTTGGTTATCAGGTCAGGTGGCACCCTACCCAAGCCCGTTCGCCATCCCGAAGTGCCGGAGACGGATCCCAGCTCCCCGCCGACCGATTCGGCCTCGCCTGGGGAAGGCTCTTCGTCCTAGGGATCTTCTGCTCCCCCAAGAGCTATCCCACATCGCCTTCCGGCAGCCACTGCGGCCAGAACAGGCGCAACTCCCTGACCCGCTCCCCTTTGACCAGGAGGGATCCGCCCCCGGAGCGGCTTTGCAGCGGGATCTCGGCAGGAGAGAAGGAGTACACCTGTTCAGACTCCGTGAGCACATCCAGTTGCAGATGGGAAGGCCTCTCCAGCTCGGGGGGGAGACCCACCAAGCCCACCAGCACATCCCCTCGGTCGGAGAAGTGAAAGGCCGGCGCGCCCACCGGACTCCGCTCCAAGATGGGGATCTCCTCCAGAGACAAGCGCTTCAGATAGCCCGACCGGCTGGCCAGAACCAGGATCCCTTGGGAGGGCACCAGCGCCATACCTGCAATCTGTTCGGCGCGCCCCAAACGCAGGGCCGGCGATCCCATAGCCGCTCGACCCATCAAAGGGATCCCTTCGGCAGCCAGCCGCAGCACCCGTCCCCCTGAAGTAGCCAGGACGACGCTGTAGCCTTGGTGGCCGGGATCCCAAAGGGCTGCCCAGCCCAGCTCATCTCCCTCTTTTAGCTTTAGGACGGTGGATCCCCGTTGGGTAAGGCCCATCAACTCTGCCAGGGCCAGCCGCTTGATCCGCCCCTGCCGGCTGAGCACCACCAAACTTGTCTTGCCCGGATCCGGAGCCAACGTGAAGGTGGCAACCATCGGCTCGGGGTTGGGGAGAAGGGTGAGCAGGGGTACCCCCCGTGAAGAGCCAGTGCTGAGGGGGATCCCTGCGATGGGCAGGGTGAAAGCTTTGCCGCCGGCGGTGAGCACCAAGATTTCCTGCTCCAGCGTGACGCATTCCAGGCCGACCAGCACATCTTCCCCCAGTTCCCGTTGCGCGGGGTTGCTGCGGGAGCGACGGCCAGGCAGAGGCAGGCGGCGCACATAGCCCTTGCGGGTGAATTGCAGCAAGAAGTGGGTCTCTTCCGTCTCTTCGCCGCTGGGGATTTGGGCCACTTCCGCTTCCAGCTCCGAGGCCGAGAGGATCTGGGTGCGCCGGGGATCCCCGAAGGTTTTCTTCAAGTGGCGCAGCTCTTTTTTCAGGTAGTTCAAGAGCTTGCGGCGGTCGCTGAGTAGCCCCTGCAGTTCTTCGATGCGGGTCTGCAACTGGGCGTGTTCCTGGTGCAGCCGTTCCCGCTCCAATCCCGTCAGGCGACGCAGAGGCATGGCCAAAATCGTCTCTGCCTGCTGGGGGGTACAGCCCAGGCGAGTTTGCAATTGGGCTTTGGCCGTGGTGCCATCGGGCGCTTGCCGCAGCAGCTCGATCACCCCCTCCAGATCCGCCAACGCCAGCAACATTCCTGCCACCTCTTCCGCCTTGCGCTGCACCTGCTGCAACTCGGCACGGAACATCCGGTTGAGGGTGGCCTCGCGAAATTGCAAGAAGTGTTGCAGGATGTCCTTGAGGCTAAGCTGCCGCGGTTCCCCGTTCACCAAAGCCAGCAGGATGGCTCCAAAGTTGCTTTGCAAAGGGGTGAGCTTATACAACTGCTGCAAAACCGCCTGTGGGTTGGCCTCTCGCTTCAGCTCCACCACCACGCGAATGCCGCTGCGATCCGACTCATCGCGCAGATCGGCGATGCCGCTGATGCGGTCTTGGTTGGCCAGCTCGGCCACTTTTTCGATCCAGGCGGCTTTGTTCACCTGATAGGGAAACTCGCTGATGACCAGAGCAGGCCGCCGGTGGCGTCCTTTGCCCGGCTGGATCTCCTCAAATCGGGCTACCCCCCGCAGGGTGATGGAACCGCGCCCGGTGAGGTAGGCTTCGCGGATCCCTTGGGTGTCTAAGATTTGGCCGCCGGTGGGAAAATCCGGCCCTGGGATCCACCGCAACAGTTCCTCAGGGCTGAGGTCGGGATGGTCGATCAAAGCCAACAGGCCATCCACCACTTCCCCCAGGTTGTGGGGTGGGATATTGGTGGCCATGCCCACAGCAATGCCGGCAGAGCCGTTGAGCAGCAAAATGGGCAAGCGGGCCGGAAGAACGGTGGGCTCCGCCTGGGATCCGTCGAAATTGGGCATGAAATCGACGATCTCTTCCGATACCTGCTCCAGAAGCGCCGTGTGGCTCAGCTCCGCCAGCCGACACTCCGTGTAGCGCATGGCCGCCGGTGGGTCATCATCCACAGAGCCGAAGTTGCCGTGTCCCGCCACCAGGGGATAGCGGCTGGAAAAGTCTTGTGCCATGCGCACCAGCGCGTCATAAACTGCCTGATCCCCGTGGGGGTGATATTTCCCCAGCACATCCCCCACCACCCGTGCGCATTTGCGGTAGGGGCGATCCGGCGTCAGGCCCAGCTCGTGCATGGCGTAGAGGATGCGGCGGTGTACCGGCTTGAGGCCATCCCGCACATCCGGCAAGGCCCGCCCCACGATCACGCTCATGGCGTATTCCAGGTAGGAGCGCTGCATCTCCCCCTGCAAATCGGTTACAATCACCCGACCCAGACGGGATCCCCCACCCGAGCCAAATCCCAGTCCGTCGAGAGTCAGTTGTTGAGTCATGGCACAAAGGAGCGGAACGCTTTCCAGGTTACCGAAAAAACGCCGTAAAGCCCTGCCCTTGAGGGCAGGGGGGTATGTCAATCTAGCCGCTTCTGCGGGCCCCGCGAGAGGGATCCCATCTCGATAGGAGTTGAGAGCAGACCGAACACCGAAACGCCTACCTCGTGCTATGACTTGAAGCGGCAGCACCCACCGCAACACTACTATGGCCGATACCCAGATCCGCTTTGGCACCGACGGCTGGCGAGCCGTGATCGCCGATGGCTTCACATTTGAGAACTTGACTCTTGCAGCCCAGGCCAGCGCCCAAGTGTTGGCCCGCACCTACCCCGGCGAAGGGATCCTGGTCGGCTACGACAACCGCTTTCTCTCGGAACGCTTTGCCGCCCACGTTGCTGAGGTGGTGGCCCGCCTGGGGATCCCAGTTTACCTCTCCACCTGTGTGGCCCCAACGCCGGCCTTTAGCTGGGGTGCCAAGGAGCGGGGCTGCCACGGCGCTTTGGTGATCACCGCCAGCCACAACCCCCCCCACTATTCCGGCCTCAAGGTCAAGGGGGGATTCGGTGGATCCGTGCCGCCGGAAGTTACCGCCGCCATCGAGCAGGAGCAGCAAAGCCTCCAGCCTCTTGGATCCCACAAGGCCCCCATTCACGCCTGGGATCCCTGGCCCGGCTACCTGGCTCAGCTCAGCCGCTTTGTGGATCTGGAAAAGCTCAAGGGATCCCCGGCCAAGATTTGGGTGGATGTCATGTTTGGCTCTGGCGCTGGCGGCCTCAAGCGCCTCTTGGGGGAGAAGGTCATTGAGTTGCAGGCGCATCGGGATCCCTTGTTTGGGGGATTTCCCCCCGAGCCCTTGCCCCAAAACCTGCAGGCTTCTGCTCAGATCATCGCGGCGGATCCCGCCCCCTTGAAAATGGGTTTGGTCTTTGATGGGGATGCCGACCGCATTGCGGCTCTCGATGGGCAAGGCCATTTCCTCAGCCCGCAGATCCTGATCCCCATCTTGATCGACCACCTGGCCGGGCGACGCGGCTTGCGGGGCGAGATTGTCAAAACCATCAGCGGCTCCGAGCTGTTTGTTAAAGTTGCACAGCACTATGGCCTACCGGTTACGGAAATGCCGGTGGGCTTTAAGTACATCGCCGAGCGCATGATGAGCACCCAGGTGCTGTTGGGCGGAGAAGAATCGGGCGGCATCGGCTACTTGGGCCACATTCCCGAGCGGGATGCCCTGCTTTCGGCCCTGTATCTCATCGAAGCGGTTACGGAAACCGGCCAAGATCTCAGCACCATCTACCGGGCTTTGCAGGAACGGGAAGGGTTCACCTCTGTTTACCTGCGCCGCGATCTCCACCTCACCGATCAAAATCAACAAACTGAGTTATTCAAACGGCTACAGATGGATCCCCCGGCTGAGATTTTGGGGCAGCAGGTGATCAAACATTTTGATCGCGACGGCCACAAATTCACCCTCGCCGACGGCAGTTGGGTGATGATTCGCGGCAGCGGCACCGAGCCTCTGCTGAGGTTGTACTCAGAAGCGAAAGACCTAGAAGCAGTGAACGCCCTCCTGGATTGGGCAGCCGGCTTGAACAGCCAGGTTGATTGAGGTTGATGCAGATCCCTTGCGTGGTGGCCGCATCCTAACCCTGTGTTTTTGGATTCTCCTCAAACCCACAGCCGCGGGCTAGAAGAAGGTCACACTCACAGGCGGCGCTATCACTGGGGCTGCCTCGTTGCTGGTGAGTGTGGTAGGAGGATTGATGTACGTACCTGCTGTGCTAGAAGTAACGTTCACTAAAATCATGCACATAGTGCCAGCAGGCAGAGTTCCATTCGAGAAAGTAATAGACGTTCCACCCACAGCCACGTTAAGTACACCACCGCAAGTATTGGTCGAAAAGGGAGGACTAGCAATAACGAGCATAGCAGGTAAGTTGTCTGTAAAGGCAAGGCCGGTCAGAGGGGTAGCCGTGTTGTTGTTGATGATAAAGGTCAAAGGTACAGAAGTACCAGTCATAAAAGGTGTACCTGGAAATGCTTTAGTGAAAACCGGAGAAGTTGCACCCACCACGAGAGTTACAGTCCCACTTTGCGCAGGGGGAGCTTGAGCGCTGGTGAGAGTTACTGGCGGATTTGTATAGGTACCCGGAGCCGAAGCAACAACCTGAACAGTCACTGCACAAGTTGCATTGGCAGCCAGTTTTCCATCGCTCAGGGCAATTGAGGCTCCGCCTGGAGGCGCATCAGGTGTGCCGTCACAGGTATTGGTGATGTTAGGCGGAGTGTCAACAACTAACCCTGCAGGCAGGCTGTCTGCAAAGTTGAGGCCGGTTAGTTGAATCCCTGAGTTATTAACAATCGTGAAGACAACCGTTACAGTTACAGGGGCACCCACTGCTGAAGCAGGATTAAAGCTCTTAGTGAACATTGGAGCAGCCAAGGGGCCTGGAGGCAGGCCAACGATGCTGGGAGAGGGGTTCGGGCTGGGCAGGGGCGGGATCGTCGGCGCCGACACAGGAGGGGGCACAAGAGGGCTGGGTTGACCTGGGGGAACAGATCCAATCGGAGGAGTGGATGGCAGCCCTACCCCCGTTCCTCCAGGTTCTGTATTCGGGTTTTGCACAGGGATGATTGGCCCTGGCAGCGAGCTGATTGGATTCCCCTCTTTAGTTTGTTGACAAGCTGTTAGCAAGCCCAAGCACAAGCAAGCCAAAACCCCAGCTACTTTTCCCGTTTTCATTCCCTCATCCTCCTGCCATTCAACTCTCTCGTGGCACAAACCCAAACAGCCTTACTCAGCTCCAGCTTAGGTGGCTTGGTTGCTCGCTTCCAGCCTCAGAGCTTGACCAAATGAATCTCGAATGACCACGATTACCAAAACCGTTTCTCCCGCAGCAACGTTGGTGTTGTAGGCGGCTAGATCCGCCGGGAAGGTGAAGTCGTTGGTAAGCGTGATCCCGTTGATTCGGTCGTCGTAGCTATTGCCTCTGCCTATCAGCGTATTTCTAAACTGCTCAATTGCCGTCGGCAAAAAGATGCTGGTAATATCTGTGCCGCGACTGATGTTAAAAAACTGAACCTCTACGCTCCTGATCACTCCTGGAGCAAGCAAGCCTTTCAGAGTGATGGTTACGAAAGCGGATTTCACTGATGAAAGATTAAACCCCCCAGTTGACAACAGACTAGGCGGATCCGGAAGGTCGGGTTGAACCGGCGGCGGGGTGATGGGGGCAAAGTCCGGCCCTGGGCGAAAGGTGATGGGCGTGAGATTGGGGGCAATCGTGGGGGCAACGGCCACAGGAGGAGGCGTGGCACCGCTAGAAGCCAGTAGAGGCGGCACCCCGCTGGTGGTCTCGCTACTGCAGCCGGTAATCAGCGCAACCGAAGCACAGGTTGCCCAAAGAGAGAGGCCGCCACGGCCAAGGGCTGAGCCAAAACGTCGTCTCATCGAAAAAATCTCCACTCACTCACACCACAGCAAATGTCTTAGGCAGCGTCCAGCGGGGATCCACCGAGCTTGCTCAAGTCTTATGCATCTGCACAATTTCAAGGGGGATGCCTGCTGTTAGTTCTACTGCATCCTAGAGCGTTGTCAAGCGAGCGGCAGAGCAAATGCAAGAAATTGTTCTGGAAATGGCCCATCCCCTAGATATGGGGTATCATAGCCTCGAGCAGGGGCGGCCAGCTTACCTGTAGCGTTAGGGGTTGGGTGCCTTCTCCCCATTTTGTGTGGATTTGCCCAGATTTAAGGTGTGTGAGGAAGTGCCGTATGAACTTCAAAGGTCGCTCCTTGGCGGTTTTGTGTGGAGTCTTGCTGCTAGGCGGCTGCGGAGAAGTTAATGAGTCTCCGACCTTGCCTGGGCCTGTCCAGGTGGATCCGGCTGCCTTTGTCTCGGCCCAAGAGTATCGCTTTACCCCCGGCTCGGTGCTGGAGACCACCAGCCTCCGCTTGGACTATGTCAATCCGAGGTTTGACAACGGGATCCCTGTGCGCACCAACCCCCTCCAAGGCAGCGGTGAAGCTCGCATCGCCAATGTTGAAGCCCGCATCTTGCCTGTGAACGAGATCCCAGCCAGTGACTTGACGATTGACTCCACCCTTCGCTCCAGCACCCTGGCCGTCCAAATTGGGCGAACCACACCGCTGGTGAATCTTATTGCCTTCGGCCCCAACGACGGCAGACTATCTACGCAATTTAGTATCGCCGGGCTGGTTGCAATTTCGACAAACCCCAATGATCAGCGCATTCGAGTGAACACAACCTTTAGAGCCGCCAGGGAAGGTACTGTCTTGACTCTCACCGTGCGCCGAATCTTGGTGAATAGGAATGGCAACCAAGTTGTCCTAGAGGGAGATTCTTCTCTCATTGTCCGCACCACGGGGGTACTCTATGAAGATCCTGGCCCAGGTGGCAACCCGCCAGCAGGAAGCTTCGTGAACCCAACAGAAGGAGTATCTGCCATTCTCCAGACAGGTAGTTTCTCCGCCAGCTTTGTGGTGCGGCAGCGGGGTGTTGCAGGCGATGGCACTCCCGAGGACGCCTTGGCTCTCTTTGCCCGCCTAAACTTCCGGCCCAACCAGGCGGAGATTGTCTATCGTCCCGCCCAGGTGGGTACGCAGTCAGTGCTGTTTGCTCCAGATCCGACTCGGCCCAACATCTTGCCCAATCAGTTGGTGCGTATCCGGCGCCTGTTGAACGGCCGCGTACAGGCGGAGTTTGATCCAGCCAACGTCAGCACAGTCCTCAACTTTGTGCAGGTCAGCCCGCCGCCACGACCTTTCCCCACACCGATACCGCAATTGCCGGAATTGCCGGTTCCTGATCGTCCGGGTGCCCCAACAGTCTTTGATTACTTTTTCTCATTACGAACTGAAAGGGAAGAAGGCGAGGATACTCCAGTTGTTTTGCAGGGCATCGTGCCTGCAACGGGGGATTTCGTCTTCCGCACCCTGGCTGGAGCACAATTAGCGGGGCCGTTTAACCGGCTTGATATTGGTGGGGGAACACAAAGAGGAAATCTGAACCTTGTCTTCGATTCAACGACCTCTGCTGAGCGCATTTCCGGCCAGTGGTTTTTGGAACAGCAATTCCCTACTAACGCTCTTACTCCAGACCCAACTGGAACTATCTTAATCATCCGTGGGTTTTTTGAGGGAACTGAGGTGCGGCTGTAACCCAGGCAACCCGTTTGATCCCAGAGCAGGGATCCGCTCTGGCTTGGCCTTTTCGTCGGTCAGAGCTTGGGTAGATCGCTGAGCACCACCTGTGCGCAGTTGTGGCCAGGGATCCCGGTCACTCCGCCTCCTGGGTGCGCCCCTGAGCCGCAGAGGTAAAGGCCGGGAATGGGGGATCGATAGTCGGCCAGGCCGGAGATGGGCCGCAGGTTGTAGCTTTGATCCGGCGTCATTTCCCCGTGAAAAATGCTGCCCCCCACAAGGCCGAAGCGGGCCTCCAGATCCACGGGCGACAACATCTGCCGTGCGATCACGGCGTTTTTAATGTTGGGGGCAAATTGGGCAATTTTGTCGATTACCCGATCGGCAAATTCTTCCCGCAGGCCATCGTTCCAATCTCGCCCTTTGGGTTGGTAAGGCACAAACTGACAGAAACAGGAGAGGATGTGCTTGCCTGGGGGAGCCATCGTCGGGTCGGTGGGGGATTGGCTGTAGATCTCGATAAACGGATCCCGGGAAGGGATCCCGTACTTGCAGTCATCCCAAGCCCGCTCCAGATAGGCCACCGAGGGAGCAATGTCTACCGTGGCGGAACTGACCACTTCTGGGGGCACTTCAGCAGGGGCCGCCGTGTAGCGGGGCAGTTCCTCCAGGGCCAAGTTGAGCTTGTACACCGGGCCTGAGGTGCGGTAGTGCCGTTCTAGCCGGTCACGCAAGTCTGGGGGCAAAGAGGAGCAGAGTCGCAAAAAGGTGATCTGGGGATGAGCATTGGAGAGAACCGCCCGCGCCCGCACGGTTTCCCCCGATTCGAGGACGACTCCAGTGGCCTGCCCACTCTCCATCAAGATCTCCGCCACTGGAGCAGACGTGCGGATCTCCACCCCCAAGTCCAGAGCTGCCTTGGCCATCGCTTGGGTAATGGATCCCATCCCACCGCGCACATAGCCCCAGACCCCACGCGAGCCAATGGCCCGACCTACCGCATGGATTAGCCAAACATAGGGCGTACCCGGAGTCATCGGCCCGGCAGAGGTGCCGATCAAAGATTGGGGAGCCATCGCCGCCTTGACTTGCTCCGACTCGAAGAACTCATCCAAAAGATCGGTGGTCGAGAGGAGCATAATGCGGCGGAAATCGTCCTCATACCCAGCAGCTGCAAAGCGATCCGCCAGTTGCCCCAGTGAAATCGGCGGCTGCATTAAGGTTGGCTCCACCACCTCGTTCACCCGATCCCAAAACTCCTCCCAGCGGTCGTAGGCTTCCGCATCTTTGCGGGAAAACTTGGCAATTTCCGCCTTGCTCTTGGCGCGGTTATCGGCATACAGGAAGAGGTGCTGCCCATCCGGGAAAGGCATGAAGTAGGAAGGTTGCTTGGCGTAGACTTCAAAGCCATAGTCCGGCAGGCGCAAATCGCGAATGATCTCCGGGCGCAGCAAACTACAGGAATAGGAAGCCACCGACACGCGAAAGCCCGGGTGAATTTCTTCCGTAATGGCAGCCCCACCAACGGTGTGATAGCGCTCCAGCACTAGCACTTTTTGCCCGGCTTTGGCCAAATAGCAAGCGCTCACCAGCCCGTTGTGGCCGGCCCCAATCACCACCGCGTCGTAGCTCATCGACAATCCTTTTGCAAATGCTTCCCCACCCACAATACTCCTGCCAGCCAAGATTCGATCTGCCGGCAAGGGATCCCTTCCTTAACCGATGGAAAAAACCTGATCCAGACTCAGTTCTCCAGCCCGGATCCCAGGGATCCCAACTTTCTCCTTGGGGGTGTAAGCCTCTCTTTTTTGGTAAACTCCCGACCGTGTTGGCAAGCTGTAAGCCTCTAGGCAGTTCTCTTGCAAGTTCAAGATCCAGTAGTTGGGGATCCCGGCTTTGGCGTAGAGTCCGAGTTTGACTTCCCGATCATAGGTAAGGGAAGAATCAGCCACTTCGATGATGAGATAGATGTCTTCGGGCTGAGGATGCCGAGAGCGGTACTCATCCTGCTGAAAGCGCACAATGGCAAAGTCGGGCTCTGGCTCGTGATTGGGGGGCAGTTGCACCGGATCCTGGGTGCGCACAATAGCTTGCTCCTGCACAAGGCCCACCAACAGTCGGTACAGGCGGCTACAGTAGGCGGCGTGCCTCTCCCCTTTCGTCATCTTTTGAACCAGGAGCCCGTCAATCAGCTCCAACTGATTGGGCTCTTCAATCTGTCCAGACTCAATCAGTCGATGAAACTCCTCAAAGGTATATCGCCTGATATAGGGATCCAATCGGGCGGCTAGAGTCATCGACCAAACTCATCAGACCCTAAACTTCATATCACCACTCTACCAACTCACAAAAAAGGGATCCCTGGACCAGCCGAGGGATCCCTATTCAGCAGGTTATGGGCTTGCTACCCCGACTGAGAGGCTGTCGAGGCGATAACAAAGGCCGCGTAGGTCAACACGTAACCCACCGTGAAGTGGGCCAGACCCACCAGACGACCTTGGACAATCGACATGGCCACCGGCTTGTCTTTCCAGCGGATCAGCTTGGCCAAGGGAGTGCGCTCATGCGCCCACACCAAGGTCTCGATCAGCTCTTGCCAGTAGCCGCGCCAGGAGATCAAGAACATGAACCCAGTTGCCCACACCAGGTGGCCGAACAGGAACATCCAGGCCCAGACCGCCAGGTTATTCATCCCGTAGGGGTTGTAGCCGTTGATCAACTGGGCGGAGTTGGCCCAGAGGTAATCCCGCAGCCAGCCCATCAGGTAGGTGGAGTTCTCGTTGAACTGGGCAGTGTTGCCGCTCCAAACCCCAAGCTGCTTCCAGTGCCAGTAGAAGGTAACCCAGCCGATGGTGTTCAGCATCCAGAACATGGCCAGGTAGAAGGCATCCCAGGCGGAGATGTCGCAGGTGCCGCCCCGACCCGGGCCGTCGCAGGGGAAGCTGTAGCCAAAGTCCTTCTTGTCCGGCATCAGCTTAGAGCCGCGGGCATCCAACGCCCCCTTGACCAAGATCAAGGTGGTGGTGTGCAGGCCCAGGGCAATGGCGTGGTGCACCAGGAAGTCACCCGGGCCAATGGGCAGGAAGAGGAACCCATTGGGGTCGTTGATGGCTTGCAGCCAGCCCGGCAGCCACACGTTGCCGTAGTTGGGCCATGCCGTAGAGGCGATGCTGTTGGGATCCGACAGCAGCACGTTCATGCCGTAGAGCATCTTGCCGTGGGAGGCCTGGATGAACTGGGCAAACAACGGCTCGATCAGAATCTGCTTCTCCGGCGTGCCGAAGGCCTGCATCACATCGTTATGGACGTACAGCCCCAAGGTGTGGAAGCCCAAGAAGAGCGACACCCAGCTCAGGTGGGAGATGATCGCCTCTTTGTGATCCAGCACCCGAGCCAGCACGTTGTCCTTGTTGGCTTCGGGATTGTAATCCCGCACCAGGAAAATGGCTCCATGGGCAAAGGCCCCCACCATCAAGAACCCAGCAATGTACTGGTGATGGGTGTAGAGAGCCGCCTCCGTGGTGTGATCCATGGACATGAACACGTAGGGGTTGAGGGAGTACATGTGCTGCGCCACCAGCGAGGTCACCACTCCCAAGCAGGCCAGGTGCCAGCCCAACTGGAAGTGTAGAGACTCGTTGTAGGTGTCGTAGATGCCCTCATGTCCACGGCCCAACAAGCCCCCGAACGGCGTGCCCTTGGGTGGGTTGTGAGCCGCCATGATCTCCCGCATAGAGTGGCCAATGCCCCAGTTGGTGCGGTACATGTGGCCGGCCACGATGAAGATCACCGCGATGGCCAGGTGGTGGTGGGCCATGTCCGTCAGCCACAGAGACTGCGTGTTGGGGTTAAAGCCACCCAAGAAGGTGAGGATGGCCGTGCCCGCCCCTTCTGCGGTGCCCCAGACGTGGTTGGCCGTGTCCGGGTTCTGGGCATACACCCCCCAGTTGAGGGTGAAGAAGGGCTTCAGGCCCGCCGGGTGGGGCAGCGTGGTGAGGAAGTTGTCCCAACCCACGTGCTGCCCGCGGGACTCGGGGATGGCGACATGCACCAAGTGACCAGTCCAAGCCAGGGAACTGACCCCAAACAAGCCGGCCAGGTGGTGGTTGAGACGGGCTTCAGCGTTCTTGAACCAGCTCAGGCTAGGCCGGAAGCGGGGCTGCAGGTGCAGCCAGCCGGCAAACAGAAACACCGCCGCCAACAACAACAGGCCAATGGCACCGGCGTAGAGATCGCCGTTGGTGCGCAGGCCAATGGTGTTGAACCAGTAGTACAGGCCAGAGTAGGCCGCATTGACGGGGCCGCCGCCACCGGGCTGGGTGAAGGCTTCCACCGCTGCCTTGCCGAACTGGGGATCCCAGATGGCGTGGGCGATGGGGGTGACACCCGTGGGGTTGGCCACCCATTGCTCGTAGTTGCCCTGCCAGGCGATGTGGAAGACGTTGCCAGAGGCCCACAGGAAGATGATGGCCAGATGGCCAAAGTGGGTGGCAAACAGCTTTTGGTAAAGCCGCTCCTCCGTCATGCCATCGTGGGTCTCGAAGTCGTGGGCAGTGGCAATGCCATACCACAGACGTCGAGTGGTGGGATCGCTGGCCAGGTCTTGGCTGAATTGGGGAAAACGAGTTGCAGTTGTCATGATTCTCTCTTCCTCCTTGCCTTAGCCGAGTGCGCCGAACCGTGCCAGGAAGAACGCCCACGTGGTGACGATTCCGCCCAGCAGGTAGTGGGCCACACCGACCGCCCGACCCTGAATGATGCTCAGGGCGCGGGGTTGAATGGCCGGAGCGACTTTCAGCTTGTTGTGGGCCCAAACGATTGACTCAATGAGCTCCTGCCAATAGCCGCGACCGCTGAACAGGAACATTAAGCTGAAGGCCCAGACGAAGTGAGCGCCCAAGAAGAGCAGCCCATAGGCCGACAGCGCCGAGCCGTAGGAGTTGATCACCTGCACCGATTGCGCCCACAGGAAGTCCCGCAACCAGCCGTTGATGTTGACGGCGCTGGCCGCAAAGTTGCCGCCGGTGATGTGCTCAATCGTGCCATCGGCGTTGACCGTGCCCCAGATGTCGCTCTGCATCTTCCAACTGAAGTGGAAGATCACGATGGAAATGCAGTTGTACATCCAGAACAGCCCCAGGAACACGTGATCCCAGCCGGAGACCTGGCAGGTGCCGCCGCGGCCCGGGCCATCGCAGGGGAAGCGGAAGCCCAATTTGCCTTTGTCCGGGATCAACCGGGAAGAGCGGGCAAACAACACCCCCTTGAGCAGGATCAGCACCGTAATGTGGATGGTCATGGCGTGGATGTGGTGCACCATGAAGTCCGCCGTGCCCAACACCATGGGCATCATGGACACCTTGCCACCCACAGCCACCACGTCGCCACCAAAGATGGGGCTAACCGAGGCGCCCACATAGGGAGCGGTGCTGGCAATGGCCGAAGTGTGCAGCGACTGGATCCACTGGGCAAAGATGGGCTGCAGTTGGATGCCGGTGTCCGAGAACATGTCCTGCGGACGGCCCAGGGCTTGCATCGTGTCGTTGTGGACGTAGAAGCCAAAGGCGTGGAAGCCCAAGAACAGACACACCCAGTTGAGGTGGCTGATGATGGCATCCCGGTGGCGCAGTACGCGATCCAAGACGTTGTTGCGGTTCACCGCCGGGTCGTAGTCCCGCACCATGTAAATGGCCCCGTGGGCAGCACCCCCCACCACGAAGAAGCCGCCTATCCACATGTGGTGGGTAAACAGGGAGATCTGGGTGGCGTAGTCGATGCCCATGTAGGGGTAGGGGTTCATGGCGTACATGTGCTGGGCCACGATGATGCTCAGGGATCCCACCATGGCCAGGTTGATGGCCAGCTGGGCATGCCAAGAGGTGGTGAGCACTTCGTACAGGCCCTTGTGGCCTTCGCCGGTGAAGGGGCCTTTGTGGGCTTCCAGGATCTCTTTAATGGAGTGGCCGATGCCCCAGTTGGTGCGGTACATGTGCCCGGCCACGATAAAGAGCACGGCAATGGCCAAGTGGTGGTGGGCTTGGTCGGTCAGCCAGAGGGCACCGTTCTGCGGATCCAGGCCACCCTTGAAGGTGAGAAACTCCGCGTACTTGCCCCAATCCAAGGTAAAGAAGGGCACCACCCCGCTGAAGATGCCCCAATCCACGCTGGGGAACATCTCCTTCATCAGGGCCGGGTTGAGGATGAACTCGTGGGGCAAAGGCACCTGATCCGCCGGCACGCCCGCATCCAACATCTTGTTGATGGGAATGGCCACGTGGATTTGGTGGCCAGCCCAGGCCAAAGAACCCAGCCCCAGCAGGCCCGCTAGGTGGTGGTTGAGCATCGATTCCACATTTTGGAACCACTCCAGCTTGGGAGCCCGCTTGTGGTAGTGGAACCAGCCGGCAAACAGGCACAGCCCGGCCATCACCAAGCCACCGATGGCGGTGCAGAGGAGTTGAAACTCATTGGTGATGCCGGCAGCTCGCCAGAGGTGAAATAGACCAGAAGTAATGCGGATCCCTTCGAAGCCGCCGCCCACATCCCCATTCAGGATCTCTTGGCCGAAGATGGGCCAGACCACTTGGGCGCTGGGCTTGACGTTGATCGGATCCGCCAGCCAAGCGGAATAGTTGGAGAACTGAGCTCCGTGGTAGTACATGCCGCTCAGCCAGACGAAAACCACCGCCAAGTGGCCGAAGTGAGCGGAAAAGATCTTACGAGAGACGTCTTCTAAGTCGCTGGTGTGACTGTCGAAGTCATGAGCAAGAGCATGGAGGTTCCAGATCCAGGTCGTGGTCTTGGGGCCACGGGATAGGCTGCGGTCGAAGTGCCCCGGCTTGGCCCATTTCTCAAATGAGGTGGGAACCGGATCCACGTCAACCGACACCTTGACCTTCGGCTCTCGCTCCTTTGGCGTAGTTGTCATCAAGAACTCCTCTCTTGCGACAAGGAACGAAGCATCCCTACCCCTTGGCAGAAGATTCCCCCAGGGCAGGACTTACCTGGCATTATAGGTCAGGGTTTGTGAGCCCTCAGTTGCTTCACAATAATTAAACGAGGGATCCCTTGTCCCATCGAGGCTGGAGTCGATTGGCAATTGTTTTTTCGATCATAGATGTAAATATATGTAACGAATTTTCAGCCAACCCAATCCGTTCTCAGGAAGGGTTGGAACTGAACAATAGACAGCAAGGGATCCCCTGGGTGGGGATGTGTGGTAAAACCCTGGCAGCCCTTTTGCAGATACCACCCTATGACCCTAGAGATTCCCCGTCGCCAATACGTCAGCAACTACGGCCCCACCGTAGGGGATCGGGTGCGCCTGGCGGATACCGAACTGATCATCGAGGTGGAGGAGGATTTCACCACCTACGGCGAGGAGATTAAGTTTGGGGGCGGCAAAACCATCCGTGATGGCATGGGGCAATCGCCGACGGCCACCCGCGCCAACGGGGCCTTGGATCTGGTGATCACCAACGCCCTGATCCTGGACTGGTGGGGCATTGTCAAGGCGGATGTGGGCATTCGCGATGGCTACATTGTCGGCATTGGCAAAGCCGGCAACCCCAACATCCAAGCGGGGGTGACGCCGGGCATGGTGGTTGGCCCCAGCACCGAGGTGATTGCCGGGGAAAACCTGATCCTGACAGCGGGCGGGATCGATGCCCATGTGCATTTCATCTGTCCGCAGCTGTGCGAGTTTGCCATCGCCTCGGGAGTGACCACCCTTTTGGGGGGCGGAACTGGGCCGGCCACAGGCAGCAACGCCACCACCTGCACCCCTGGAGCTTGGAACTTGGGCAAGATGTTGCAGGCGGCGGAGGGGTTCCCCGTCAATTTGGGCTTCTTTGGCAAGGGAAACGCGGCTTTTCCCGCAGCTTTGCGGGAACAGGTGGAAGCGGGGGCCTGCGGACTCAAGATCCATGAAGATTGGGGATCCACGCCGGCGGTGATCGACAGCTGTTTGCAAGTCTCGGATGAGTACGACGTCCAAACCCTCATCCACACCGATACTTTAAATGAATCGGCTTTTGTGGAAGATACCATCGCCGCCATCAATGGCCGCACCATTCACACCTTCCACACCGAAGGGGCCGGGGGTGGGCATGCCCCCGACATCATCCGCATTGCCTCGGAGCCCAACGTGCTGCCCAGCTCCACCAATCCCACCCGCCCCTTTACCCGCAACACCATCGAAGAGCATCTGGACATGCTGATGGTGTGTCACCACCTGAGCAAGAATGTGCCGGAGGATATTGCTTTTGCCGAAAGCCGCATTCGCCCCCAAACCATTGCCGCCGAAGACATCTTGCATGACATGGGGGTGTTCAGCATCATCTCTTCCGACTCGCAGGCCATGGGCCGGGTGGGGGAGGTGATCATCCGCACTTGGCAGACAGCTCACAAGATGAAGGTGCAGCGGGGGCCTTTGCCGCAAGACAGCAGCCGCAACGACAACTTCCGGGCCAAGCGTTACGTGGCTAAGTACACCATCTGCCCCGCCATCGCCCAAGGACTCAGCCACGTCATCGGGTCGGTGGAGGTGGGAAAACTGGCGGATCTGTGTCTGTGGAAGCCGGCCTTTTTTGGGGTTAAGCCGGAAATCGTCCTGAAGGGGGGCCTGATCGCCTACGCCCAAATGGGGGATCCCAATGCTTCCATTCCGACCCCGCAGCCGGTGTACCCTCGCCCCATGTTCGGCAGCTTTGGCCGCGCCTTGACCGAGACCAGCCTGCTCTTTGTCTCCCAGGCTGCCCTAGACCTGGGGATCCCGGAGAAATTGGGGATCCAGCGCCGGGCCGTAGCGGTGAAAAATTGCCGCGAGATCGGCAAAGCGGATTTGAAACTCAATACCGCCACTCCCCACATTGAGGTGAACCCGGAGACCTATGAAGTGCGGGCCGATGGAGAATTGCTCACCTGCGAGCCGGCAGAGGTGCTGCCCATGGCGCAGCGGTATTTTCTGTTCTAATTTGGGTGTTCTAATTTGGGAGAGCTTGAGAGCTCCTTGGGAGGTTGACCGGTAACTCAAGCATGGGCCACCTTGTTCTCCGCCACCTCAGCAAGCGCTTCCACAAGGGAGGGATCCCTGTCCTCAGGGATTTGTCTTTGAGCGTGGAGGCAGGGGAGATCTTCGCCCTGCTGGGGCCGTCGGGCTGCGGCAAGTCCACCACCCTCAATCTCATCGCCGGCCTGCTGGAACCGGATCCCTTGCCCTATCCGGGGGAAATCTGGCTGGATGGGATCCCCCTCAACCCTCTGCCGCCGGAACAGCGCGGCGTGACTTTGCTGTCCCAACACAGCCGCCTGTTTCCCCACCTGAGCGTGGGGGAGAATGTCGCTTTTGGCCTGAAAATGCGGGGCATTCCCCGGACAGAGCGGGAGGCTGCCGCCTTGCGCATGCTGGAGCGGGTACAATTGGCCGGGTTTGCTCAGCGTCGGCCCAGCCAGCTCTCTGGCGGACAAGCGCAGCGGGTGGCCCTGGCGCGGGCTTTGGTGATTCGGCCCAAGGTGCTGCTGTTGGATGAACCTTTATCGGCCCTGGATGCCAACCTGCGCCAAGAGATGCAGGCTCTCATCCTGGAGCTGCAGGCGGAAACAGGGGTGACGACGGTGCTGGTTACCCACGATCAAGCAGAAGCCACAGCCATGGCCCAACGCATCGGCCTGATGTTTGAGGGGCAGCTACACCAGGTGGGATCCCCTGTGGAGTTCTATCAGCAGCCGCGCTCCGAGCGCATTGCCCGCTTTTTTGGCGGGGTCAATTTTTTCGATGCGCAGGCGGAGGGTCACCAGCTTCGCCTCAACAACGGGATCCTCTTGAAAAGCGCCGCGCCACTCCAAGGTCAGGTGCGGCTGACGGTGCGCCCGGAACAGGTGCAGGTGTTTCCCCATCCGCCCGGCTTGGCCGACAATGTTTTCTCCGCTCAAGTGATGGCGGAACGCTTTGCGGGCACCCAGCGACGGCTGACCTTGCAAGCCCCTTGGGGCAGTCTGCAGGCTTGGGTGGCTCCCCACCAAGTGTTTGCGCCGGGGCAGGCAGTGTGGATCCATTTGCCGCCAGAGGCTCTGTGGCCTGTGGGGGTTGGCGGGGATCCCTCACCCCCGGCCCTTTTCCCAAAGGAAGAGGGGAGAGTATGACTCTAGTCAATGATATGCTGGACTATACTGGAAATAACGTATAGTATGTTCAGCATGGCTGCTTAGTATGGCTAGGTATGTGAAACCGAGAGAAGCGGCGGACTATTTCGGGGTATGTCTCCACACTTTGAGGCGATGGGAACAGAAAGGTTGGATCAAGGCAATACGCACACCATCCGGTAGGGCGAGAAGGTATGACCTCGACAGCTACATCAAAACGCCAAGAAAAGTCAAACGAGTCGTTTTGTACGCCCGAGTCAGCAGCCGAGGGCAGAAGCCAGACTTGGAGAGACAGATTGCAAGGCTGGTTAGCCTCTATCCTGGAGCCGAAGTGGTCGGAGAGATTGGCGGCGGTCTCGACTTCAAAAGACCGAAGTTCCTTGCCTTATTGGAACGAGTCCGTGCAGGAGATATCGGAACAATTGTGGTCGCTCACCGG